>JAZSRD010000054.1:0-4169 GCA_045538295.1 Eubacteriales bacterium | reverse complement strand
AGTGATGTTCCATGGCTACTTCTGCGGCGTATTCGATTTGATCGAGTCCCATTTCAAACAGCTCGGCAAGAGCGCCTGCCGCCATGGAACAAGCCGAACCGATCTCCGCCTGGCAACCGCATTCGGCACCGCTGATCGAGGCGTTGGTTTTGATCAGATTGCCGATCACACCACCGGCAGCCAGGGCACGGCAGATCTCCAGGTCGCTAAAGCCCTGCTTTTGCTGCTGATAATACAGTACTGCAGGCACCACGCCGGAAGCCCCGCAGGTGGGGGCTGTTACGATCCGTTCGCCGGAGGCATTTTGCTCACTTACCGCAAAGGCATAGGAGCAGACCACCCGATTTTCCCGGGTTTCGGCGCTCTCGTCGATATGCTGCATATTGTAAAGGTATTTTGCTTTCTTTTGCACATCCAGCCCGCCGGGGAGGGTGCCTTCATCCTCTAAGCCCCGCTCAATGGCTTGCTTCATGGCATTCCATACCGTTTGCAGGTGGTTCCATACATCGGCACCCTCATTTTCTTCCACAAACTGCCACAAGCGGATCCGCTTTTCCCGGCAGTGCTCGGCAATATCCTTAAAGGAATGCAGGGTATATACGATGGGCGCTTTTACACCGGGATCATTCTCCAACGCAATACGGCCGCCGCCCACACTGAATACCCTGCTTTGCCCCAGCAACTGCTCCCCCGCATAGGCGAACAGTTCCATGGTATTGGGATGGGGCAGATCGGCCTTTTCCATATCAAACACCACTTCACAAGGGGTGGGCTCCAGCGTACGGCGGATCACCTCGTCGGTACCGTGACCCTTGCCGGTTTTTGCCAAAGAGCCGTACAGTACAGCTTTGAACCGCTCTGCATCGGTATATTGCTCTTTAAACAGCAGGCAGGCACGCTCCGGCCCCATGGTATGGGAACTGGAAGGCCCTCTGCCGATTTTATACAGTTGATCGAGGGATTCCATCCCCTGCACGTTCTTATCCATAGTAACTCCTTTATTTTTTCTTTCGAAAGGAAAAACGGGTGCCGGCACCGCCCACCGTTTCGGAAACATCGCCCACCGCCATAAAAGCTTCCGGTTCCATCTCGGTTACAAGCCCCTTTACCCGTGCAATCTCGAAACGGTTTACCACACAGTAGATCAGCGTTTTTTCTTCCCCGGAATAGCCGCCGTAGGAATCCAGCAGGGTTACACCCCGCCCCAATTCTTCCGAAAGCATTACCGGAAGTTCCGAGCCTTTACCGGTTACGATAAACACAGAATTTCCTTTATCAAAGCCATCCACCACAAAATCAATGGTCTTATTTCCCACTGCATACGCAATAATGGAATACAGCGGGATGACCCAACTACGGAAGATCAGTGCGGCAACACTGTAAAGGATCACATTGTACACCATCATAAAGGTGCCCACTGTCATGCCCAATCTCTTGGCAAAAAGAACCGCCAATACCTCGGCGCCGTCGATGGCGCCTCCAAAGCGGATCACCATGCCGCTGCCAATGCCGGAAAGAAGCCCGCCAAACAATGCCGCCAGCAAAACATCCTGCCCCACAAAGGGGGAGCCGCCGGTAAAATCGATAGGTAACACATTGCGGAATAAAAAGGAGAACAGAGAGTAAACCCCAATAGCAAACAGGGAATAGATCACAAAGGTCCAGCCCACCTTTTTATAAGCCAACAAAAAGAACGGCACGTTCAAAACAATTAAGAATAAACTCATTACCAAATAAGGCGGCGTGATCACATCCAAAAGAAAGGCCGTTCCGGAAATACCGCTATCAAACAGTTTTGCCGGCGCCAAAAACAGAGTTACTCCCACTGCATTAATGATTCCGGCAAAAAGAAGGGGAATAAAATATAGAGGTTTTATCCTTTTTTTCATAACACTTCCTGCCTTTCATAACTTTTTGTTATTATACTATTTCATAATTAAAGTGTCAACCAAATACGCTATCTTCGCGTGGGTAAAATTACACCGCACGCCATCTTTCTGCCGGCATCCCCTGCAGGCTGGGTGTGAAAATCGTCCGGATCGGTATGCACCACCACCGAAAGCCCCAAAATCTCCCGCACCTGTAACTGCCCTGCCAGCACTGCCATAAAAGCAAAGCCCTTTTCTTCCATCAGCGGCGGCAGATCCCCGGCATGCTGGGGGTGCCAGCATTGATCGGGATTATAATGGGCGCCGGTATCTGCAAAGGGTTCTTCCCGGGTGCCGCCGCTGCATCTACCGACCTGGTGGATATGAAAGCCAAAAAAGTGGTTTTCGCACTTCCCCTCATGGTGGGGCAACCCGCTTACCTCTGCCGCCACCAAGGTTCCTTGAGGAGTTTGAAAAAAACGTACCCAGCCCCCTATTTGAGGAAAATCGGGTCCGCCCCGCAGTTGGGCTATTGCATTGGGAATCCGGGTAAGGATCTTACCAAAATCCACGGTATCCAATTCTTTATGATGCATAAAATCTCCTCCCAATTATAAGTGATCTATTTATTCTATGCACCGCTATTTATCTTGACAACTGCCACGCCGTCCCCTTATAATAAAATTATGAGAAAAAAGTATTTAAAGAAAACTTTATATTGGTTGATGGTGGTTGTTTTAAGCCTGATCTTCCTGGGCTCTGCCTTTATGGTGGCACGGCACTATTACGAGGCAAGTAAAAGCGCTTCCCAATTTCAGCAGTTGGCAGAAACTACCACGCCCAAGCAAGAAGATGCCCCCGAAAGGGAGCCCACCCCTGCCGATCTGTACGGGGAGGCGGCTGCCCAAAACGAGGATATGGTGGGCTGGATCCGCATAGAGGGAACGGTGATCGACTACCCTGTGATGCAAACACCCGACCGACCCAATTACTATTTGCGCCGGGGATTTGATAAAAAATACAGTTACTATGGGGTTCCCTATGCCGCCGAAAATTGCGATGTAAATAATTCTGCCAATGTGGTGATCCACGGTCACAACATGAAAAACGGCAGTATGTTTTCCGATTTGGAAAAATATTTGAAAAGGAGTTTTTACGACGAACATTCCTTAATTCAATTTGATACGTTAGAAAGATTCGGCACCTATCAGATCATTGCGGTATTTAAAGCCACCCCCGAACAAATTCTTGCATTTAATTATGCGGGTTTTGCCGACGGCACGGAAGAGGAATTCGACGCCTACATAGAGTACTGTAAAGAACTTTCCCTTTACGAGATTGAGGATACCGCCGCCTACGGAGATCGGCTGATCACCCTTTCCACCTGCGAATATACCACCGAAAACGGGCGGCTGGTGATCGTTGCCAAGAAAATCGCATAGCCAACCGCAAGATCAAAAAATCTATATATTGACCAATATGTTTCTTTATGATACTATATAAAAAAATGCCAAGAAGGAGAAAAAAATGTACAAACTGATTGCTTTTGATTTAGACGGCACCTTAAGCCAACACAAAACCCACCTGCCGGACGAAAACAAGGCCACCCTGCGTGCCCTTGCCGAAAAATACAAATTGCTGATGGTGGGAGCCGGTGCCTGCACCCGTATCTTTAATCAGATGGAGAAATTTCCCATCGATATTATTGGCAACTACGGTATGCAATATAGCAAATACAACCCGCAGACCGGCGAACTGGATCCGGTGCGGGATGAGCAACTGCCCTGTGATCGGGAATCGGTGGAAAAACGAGTAGCCTATTTCCGGGAAAAATGCGGCTGGACCGAGTATGCCGGCGAAAGCGTGGAGTTCCATGCTTCCGGATGCGTAACCTTTGCCATTTTGGGCACCAAAGCAGAGCAAGCGGATAAGCTTGCCTTTGATCCGGACCGCTCCAAACGGCGGGCAATCTATAAGGAGGTGTGCGAAGCATTTCCTGAATACGTGGTATTTGTGGGAGGTTCCTCTTCCTTTGATATGGCACCCAAGCCCTACAATAAATACCACGCCCTCTCCCTTTACGCCAAGGAACACGGCATTGACCACAGCGAGATCCTTTTTGTGGGTGACGATTACGGTCCCGGCGGCAACGATGAATCCGTTTATGTTTCCGATATTGATTTTCTGTGTATCGATGATTACCGTACCCTGCCGGAAAAAATGGCCTATCTTTTAGACTAATAGAACAACAAAATCAGTACCCCAAGATGCGGTTCGGGGTTTTAAATTAAAAAAAAATAA
>JAZSRD010000034.1:0-51854 GCA_045538295.1 Eubacteriales bacterium | reverse complement strand
ATCTGCATAATAAATATCACCACGTTTAATCATTCCTTTGCGTCCTTTCCGTTTAGTAATATTATTATTTCCATTTCCACTTCCCTTAATTCAATCTACGCCCTCAAAAATTCTTCGGTGAAAAAAATAAAAAACCGCTTCGAAAGAAGCGGTTTTTTTGTTAGATAAAATCTTCAAAATAAACTTTTTTAACTTGGAACACCTTGCCATTTAAATAAGAAAGGAAATGATCCTCCGGCAGTTTGAATTCCAAAGAATAGGCATAAAGCGCCTGATGCTTAAAGGGCAGCCCTTTGTTTGCGGCAGCGGTGCCGTATTTCAAATCCCCTGCCACCGGGTGCCCGGTATACGCCAAATGGGCACGGATCTGGTGGGTTCTGCCGGTAACAAGCTCGATCTCCAAAAGAGATAGCCCTTTCCCCTCCCGCAGCACACGGTAGCGGGTGATGATCTCCTTATATCCCTCTTGAGGGCGGGCGGTCACACGCACCAGGTTTTCCTTGGCATCCTTTTTCAAATAGGCTTTCAGGGTTGCCTGCTTTTTGGAAAATTGCCCCAGTGCCAAGGTGAGATACCGCTTTTCCACTTGGCGGTATTTCACGATCTCGTAGAGGGCTCTGCCGGCGGCGGCATTTTTTGCCACGATCACGATCCCGCCGGTATTTTGATCCAGCCGATTGCATAGTGCCGGAGTAAAGGAGTTTTCTTTTTGGGGATCATACTCCCCTTTTTCATACAAATAAAGCAACACATGGTTGATCAGGGTATCCCGGCTGCCGTGGGTATCGGCATGAACCGGTACTCCGGGCTTTTTATCCACCAACAGCAGATTTTCATCTTCATAGACCACCGATATTTGGGGGCGGTAACCAATGGTGCGGAAATCGGCACTCTTTTCGGTGAAGAACTCATCGTTGATATAAAGTTCCACCAGATCTCCCTCCTGCAGGCGGGTGCTCCCCTCGGCACGCTTTCCGTTGACCTTAATGGCTTTTTTGCGGAGATATTTATACATCAGGGAGGTGCTTAAATTTCCTGCCACCTTGGTTACAAACTTATCCAACCGCTGATCGGCGTCGTTTTTGGTTACAGTAAAACTTCTCATTTAAATTTCCAAATCATTGCTTTATATTTCGGTTTCCACCATAGTGTAATACGATACCAGAACGCCCGGAACAGGTTCGCACGGCGGAATGCGGCTTTATCCAGCGCATATACATACTCTGCCACCGCATTTCGTTCTTCTTCAGTAAGCGCCAGATCGGAGAAACGTGCCTTTTGCATAATGGGCATTACAGAACTCAAGGCGATGGGTGCCAGTTTCAAATTATCTGCCCGGCGGGCAAACTCTTCCAGCATTTCTCCCTCGAAGAACTTAAAGCCCTGCATCTGCATCAGCCGCAGCGTCAGGTAATAGGCATAGCGTACCCCTGCGTTGGTGGGCAAGCGCAGCATTCTGCGCAGGAGGAAACGATGATAAAGTTCTATCAGCCCAAACAACCCCACCAATACCAGCAGTATAAATACGATCCGAATGATCCATTTTGCGGCTGAAGAGAGGGTTTTTACCTGTAACATATCGGCAATGGCATCGGTCAAGGGATCTTCGTCTTCTTTTTCTATGGTAGGATCGGGCAATTCGTTGGAATACTTTACAAAATTATCGGGAGGAATATACTCGATCTCCACCGCCGGCTCTTCGATCTCCTCGCCGGCATCAATGGCTTTCAGCAAGTAATAATTGGGCTTTTCGCCAAAATCGGGGGTAGGCTCAAATGCCAGCCAACCCAGGCCTTCAAAGTACACCTCTACCCAAGAGTGGAAATCGCTGTCTTCCACCAAAGCAACATAATTGGTTGCTTCAACAATGTTGGTATCGGCATAGTAACCGGTAGCCACACGGGCAGGGTAACCCAGAGCCCGCACCATTGCCACCATGGAGCTGGCAAACAGCGTACAATAGCCTTCCTTTTCCTCGTTTTGATACAAGAAATAGTTGATGTAATCGTAAGCATTGGCAGGGGTACCGTCTTCCCGGCTCAGCCGTTTACGCACAGCGGAATATTTATAATTATCACGGAAATACCGCTCTATTGCCTGCACCTTTTCCAATTTATTGGTATAGGGGCCGGAAACTTGATATGCCAACCCGAAAACCGATTGAAAAACTTCATCCGGCAGGGTCAGATAATGGCGGAATACAAATTCGCTGTAGGCAGATTCCCGGCTCATATAGGGATCATTATCTCCGCTTATATCCCGCAAAGTAATATACTGATCCTGGGTTTTGTTAAACGCGGCCAGATACAAATTACTGGTAAGCACCGGCGTTACCACCCGGAAGGAATAAGATTTATCCCGGGGATCATCGGCACGGTACAAAAGGGTATCTCCCTTCCGTGTAAACTCCTGGTAATTGCTAACGGGCGTTTGGCTGGTAACCCCCTGGGGCAGCCCCAAAATATCACTCGTTTGATACCGGGGATACACCGTAACCTGATCGGTAAGATAGCCCTGCTCTTCACTATCAATATTATCCAGACCCGCTGAAAGCGGATCCCCGCTGGGGGCAGTAAGTTTCAGATATTCATAGTATTGATTATACTCATAAAAATCCGAATCCACGGTGCCGTCCAGATCGTTATAAAAATCTTCGTCGGGCAGGGTCCAGCCGTCCTCCGTTAGGTTTACCATGGTGCGGTAGCGCAGATAAACCGGGGCATCGGTGCGGTTATAAACGGTACAAACGCTCAGCCGACGCCACACAGGCACCTGCATAGAAAGAACATCATCGTCCTCCATACTTCCCGCCACATTCAACTGTTTTTCAAAGGTGCTTTGAAAAACAAAATTCAGTGCCGTATTACCCAATGTATCAATGGTTTCCCGCACCTGATCCATTTGTAAAATGGGGCGGGTGTAGATAAAGGCACCGGTGCCAATGGTTATCGCCAGCATCACCCCGGCGATGATCACGCCGAAGTTTCCGTGACTGGCGGCAAATTCCAACCGTTTGAAGGTGGTAAGGGGTTCCTTGATTTTTTTCTTTTTCTCACCCTTTGCTTTGCGTTTTTTGCGACTGCTCATATACTGAACCACACTTTGACCGTAACAACCGATCAAAGCGGAAAGAAACACGCTAAAAGCAATGTAATGGGGCACGATCCCAAAAAAGAAAAAGGGAACCAGCGCCGCCATAGGTACCAAAAAGGATACGATCACCGGAATACGGCGAAACAGTGCCAATGCAAAAAACAGTGCAGCAAATAAAGAGAGCAAGATGATAGCTGTATAAAAATACCGTGTTAACAAAACGGAGTTTTCCAAGATCCCATCCAGATCCATGGTCATGTAGTTGAGATAACTGGAATAGTTTTCCTGGGATCCCAACAGATAAACGGTATAGTTGTAGCACACCTCGATGGCGCGCCAAAGGTAAGCATACATAGGGAAGCTCACCTTATAAGCGAGCAATGATAGCCCGGCGATCCCGCCCAGCAGCCCGAAGAACACCCGCTTATACCAAACAATGGCGATCATCAAAGCAAATGCCAAAGCAGTGATCAGCAGCAATGCCACGGCAGAGATCCCCATATGCAGGGCGGTACTGTTACAAAAGATATAGCCCGCCAAGCCTGCATACAACAGCAAGATCTCCATCCATATGCCCCACTTTTGGCCGGTTTGTTCCACCTCTACCCGGGGTGTGACCCAAATTGACCGGGGACGTTTATTAAATATTTTCTTCATTTTTCATCTCCGTAAGAATTACTCGATCCAATCTAAGGTCAACACTTTCATTTGGGCGCCCCGTTCGGGTTCCTCCTGGGGACGCACCACCAAAAACTGCCGCTCGCAGTTAATTCCTTTTAAAAAGGGTTCCAGGCATTTTTCCAGCCGATCCGTAGGCATGGAGGAAATCAAATAGAAAGCCCCGCCTTGCAAAGAAGTAAAATCAAAGGCAGCCAAGGATTCCTCCAAAGAGCCGCCCTCCATCATGGGGGTCATGGCAATTTCATCCGTTGCCAGGGCATGCTCCTCCGGGGAGGAGATGCTCTGCAGATGGAGCATATTTTCGTAAGTGGCATAGCCCAGGGTACTGCGTACCCCCTCCTCTGCCAGTTTTCCGGTAAGTTCCAAGGCGATCTCCACCACACAGTCGGTCAAGTGGCGGTTGGTGAGGCGATCCTCCTCATAGGGAAACAGATCTGCCAATACCATAATATTATCGCAGGAATTCTCCCAATAGGTTTTTACGATCATTTTAGATAGGCGGGCAGAAAGTTTCCAGTGCACCTGCCGCAGGGTATCGTATTCGTTGAATTCCCGAATTCCCGCCATGTCGCCGTTGTACTTGGTTTCACGGCCACCTACGCTTACGGTATTTTCCTGCTCCTGGCGGGAGGCCTTTACCGGCAGTTCCAACCGAAGGTCCCGGGGCTTGATCGCTACAACATTTCCCTTTGAAAGGCGTTTTTTAATGCTGAACAGGCGGAGAAAATCATAAAACACCACATGATATGCCCCGATCTTATACAACCCCCGCACCTGAAATTTCAGCGGAATATCCACATAGGTGGTGCCAAAGGCTTTATAATGCACAAAAGTATACCCGGGAACATCCCGATCCCCCTCCGGGCCATTGATCCGCAGCAGAAACTTCATCATCGGCAGCATTACCGGTGTTTTACTGTGGATCTTCAGGCGGATACAAAACTCCTTCAGTCGGCTCTCCTGCTCGGGTACCGCCTCTACCTCCACCTTGACCAACGCCAGGCTGATCAGCAAACAAAGCAACGAGATCAAAGGGATCAGCAACACCACTGCAAGGGTAAACAGAGAAATGGAATCATAAAGTGCTTGGGAAAATATAAAGGCTGTGATCAACAGCGCAAGATAAATTAAACGTGAAAGTATCATGGCGTTTATTTCACAATGGGAGCCTTAACGGCCTCTTTTAACGTTTCCAGCAACTGAATATTTGTCATGCGTTCGATCTTCGCCTCGGGTGCCAGAGCAATACGATGAGAAACGATCGCCTCGTACATCTCACTAACATCCCGGGGAATCACATAAGTGCGGCCATCCAACAATGCGGCGGCGCAAGCGGCACGCATCAATGCCAAAGATGCACGGGGAGAAGCCGCCAGAGAAACCAGCTTATTTTCACGGGTGGCGCAAACCAATTTTACAATATAATCCAAAATAGCGGGATCCACATAGATCTGCTCCACGGTCTTTTGCATGGCAATGATCTCTTCGGCGTTGGATACAGCCTCTACCGCCTCCATGGGATTGCCGCCATGGCGCTCCCCGATAATGCGGGTTTCTTCTTCGGCAGCGGGATAGCCCATAGACATCTTCATAAGAAAACGGTCCAGCTGTGCCTCCGGCAGAGGGTAGGTACCCACATAGCCCAAGGGGTTCTGGGTCGCCACTACCATAAAAGGCTCCGGCAGCGGATAGGTTACACCGTCTACCGTTACCTGCCGCTCCTCCATAACCTCCAGCAAAGCAGATTGGGTCTTGGGGGAGGTACGGTTGATCTCGTCGGCGATCAAAATATTGGTCATACAAACGCCGGGTTTATAAATAAACTCACCGGTCTTACCGTCCGGTGCGGTGAAACCGGAAATATCAGTAGCCATAACGTCGGGGGTAAACTGCACTCTTTTGGCATCCAGACCGGAGGCCTTTGCCATGGCAGAGGCGGCAGTGGTCTTACCCACGCCGGGTACGTCCTCAATCAAAATATGCCCCTTGGAAAGCAGGCAGATCAGCAACAGCCGAAGTTGCTCATCCTTACCCACGATAACTTTCTTCATTTCGGCAGTGATCTTTTGGCAGATCTCCTGCTCTTTTGCTACGTTTTGCAATTTTTCCATGATGGTTACTCCTCAATATTAATAATTGATTAATATTATTATATTATCATAAATATCAAGTGATTGCAATAAGTTTCAAAACCCGGCTTGTCAAAAATCCCGTTTATTTTTTATGCAGGTTGATGAAAGCATTTCGCCTTCTTGACAAATATTTTTAAATCCCTTAAAATAGTTAATTAGTTAACTAATATTGAGAGGTGACCCTTTTGAAGAAACGAATAGAAGATGCACCGCCCTCCATGCTGATCAACCAACTTTCCAAGCTTTTCAACGATCAAATGCGGCAAAAAACCGAGGCCATGGGAATGGCAGACGGCTGGCGGCGGATGCTGTTTCACCTTGCCCACAACGAAAGCCTGACCCAGCTGGAACTGGCGCAACGCACCCATCTTTCCACCCCTGCTGTTAGTGTGACCCTGCAAAAGATGGAAGCCGAGGGGCTGGTGACCCGCAAGGCGGATCCCAACGATCAACGTGCCATTCGGGTGCGGCTAACAGATCTTGGAAAAGAAGCAGACCGCAAGGTGGTAGCCGCCATACGGGAAACGGAGCAGGCATTACTGGAGGGGATCACCCAAGAAGAAATTGAACTGATGCGCCCCATCTTTTTGAAAATGTACCGTAACCTTACCGAAAAAGGGGGAAATAACTGTGAATAAAACAGAAAATCCATCCCGTTCCGGCGGACTTTTAAAATACTTAAAACCCTACTGGCTATGGGTCATCCTTTCGCCCCTTACCATGATGGGAGAGGTTCTGGCAGATCTGTGGCAGCCCAAGTTCATGGAAAAACTTGTAAATGAGGGGGTTTTGAGCAGCAACCAGGAGTTGCTGATCTCCGTGGGGCTGCAGATGCTGCTGGTGGTATTGCTGGGAGGCATTTCCGGCACCGCCTGCTCGGTATTTGCCAGCCTGGCGTCCCAAAACTTTGCCTGCGATCTGCGCAAGGATGTGTTCAAAAGCGCCATGGAGCTTTCCTTTCAGCAAACGGATAAATTTACCACCGGCTCCCTGATCACCCGACTGACCAACGATATTACCCAGATGCAACATTTTGTGCAGCAGTGCATCCGCATGTTTGTGCGCTCTGGCATGATGTTTTTGGGCGGCATCGTTATGATGTTGACCCTGGACCTGCGGTTTGGGTTGATCCTGCTGGCGGCACTGCCCATTCAATTACTGATGATGGCATTGATCCTGCGAAAAGCCAATCCCCTTTATGCCAAGGTTCAACGCCGGCTGGATACAGTAAATAACGTAATGCAGGAGAATGTAAACGGCGCACGGATGGTGAAAGCCTATGTGCAAGAAAAGCGGGAAACGGAACGCTTTAATTACGCCAACGAAGCCCTTACCGAAACCAACCTGAAGGTTGCCTTTATCATTGCCCGCCTTTCCCCCATGCTTTCCATTATTATGAACTGCTCCATTGTAGCTATTATCTATTTAGGGGGCATGCAATCCGCAGCCGGTGCCATGCAAGCGGGAACCATCATGGCGGCCATTACTTATAACACCCAGATCTTACATTCGGTTATGATGGTGAGCATGATGTTCCAAGCCATTGCCCGAGGCCGTGCCAGCGGCAAGCGGCTTTCAGAAGTACTGCAAACAGAACCGGTGATCCGCAGCGGCGATTATTGCCCCCAAAAGCTGGGGGATATTCAACTGGACCAAGTGGGATTTCATTATCCCGGTTTTGCCGGCAGACCGGTATTAAAAAACCTTTCTCTTAGCGTAAAGCCCGGAGAAAACCTGGCCATTTTAGGGGCGACCGGCTCGGGAAAATCCAGCCTAATTCACCTGATCACCCGGTTTTACGATGCCACCGAGGGGGAGATCACCATTGGAGGCGTACCCATTGGAGAATATGACCTTACCGCCCTGCGGGAGCGGATCGCCGTGGTTCTGCAAAAGAGCGAACTGTTCAGCGGAACGGTGGCAGATAATATCCGCTGGGGCAATCCGGATGCCACCGACGAAGAGATCTGCCGGGCAGCAACCATTGCCCAGGCGGCAGAGTTTATTGATAAAATGCCGGAGGGCTACAACACCGTGATCGCCGAAAAGGGCGCCTCCCTTTCCGGCGGACAAAAGCAGCGGCTCTCCATTGCCCGGGCTTTGGTACGAAAGCCGGAACTGCTGATCTTCGACGATAGTACCTCTGCCCTGGATCTTGCCACCGAGGGCAAGCTGCGGCGTGCCATTCGGGAAGAACTCACAGGCACCACCTTAATTACTGTGGCACAGCGCATAGCCAGTGTAAAAGACTGCGACCGTATCGCTGTGCTGGAGGACGGCACCCTTGCCGCCATCGGCACCCATGAGGAACTACTAAAAACCAGTACGGTTTATCAAGAGATCTACCGCTCCCAAACCAAGGAAGGAGGAATGATCGATGGCTGACCAAAGACCCACCGCCATGCAAGCCATGCGCCCCGGCAGACGGGGCCCTGTGATGCAGGTGGAAAAACCAAAAAACATGAAAGCCACCCTTTCCCGCCTGGTGCGTTATATCGGCAGAAATAAACGCAGTTTCTTTGTGCTGTTGGGTGTTACCCTGCTGATCACCGGCGCCAATCTGCTGGCGCCTGCTCTGCAACAAAAGGCAATCGATGCCATCGACGGCGGGATCGGTGCCAAGCTGATGCTGATGCTGTTTTTTCTGCTGGCAACTTACCTGATGAATGCGGTGCTCACCTACCTGCAGGGCATCTTCTCTGCCAAATTGGCGCAAGGAACCGTGCTGACCATGCGAAAGGATCTCTTTGCCCGGCTGGTACGCCTGCCCATTCGCTACACCGATACCCACAACCACGGCGATATTATGAGCCGCATGACCAATGATGTGGAAAATATCTCCACCTCCATTTCCAGCTCCATCGCCTCCCTTTGCTCAGGACTGCTGATGGTAACGGGGTGCTTTATTATTATGATCTGCTATTCCCCGCTTCTGGCGGCGGTGAGCACCGTTACCATCTTTCTTACTCTGCTGGCATCCACCTTTATCACTAAATTTATGCGAAAGTTTTTCGTGCGCCAGCAACGCATTTTAGGCGCTGTGAACGGTTTAGTGGAGGAATTGGTCTCCGGCTACCGCACGGTGGTGGCGTATAATCGCCAGCCCCGTGCCATTCAGGACTTTAACGCCACCAGCGACCGTTTAAAGAAAACCGCAATTTATGCCAATATTTTCGGCGGATTTATGGGGCCGGTGATGAACTTTATCTCCAATGTGGGCTTTTTGCTCATTGCCATTGTGGGCGGTTATTTAGCAAGCCTTTCTTCCGAGCATATCCTGCATATTTCGGTGGGAACCATCCAGGCGTTCATTTTGTATACCAAGCAATTCTCCCGCCCCATCAACGAGATCGCCAACCAATATGCAGTGATCCAAACCGCCATTGCCGGCGCAGAGCGGATCTTTGATGTAATGGATAGTGAAACCGAGGATCAGGGCGGCACTGCCCCCTATGATCCCCACAACGTACAGGGCGCCATTTCCTTTAAGGATGTGCACTTTTCTTACGTGCCGGAAAAGCCGGTTTTACAGGGCTTTAATTTAGAGGTGCAGGCGGGGCAAAAGGTTGCCATTGTGGGCGCCACCGGTTCCGGCAAGACCACGGTGGTAAATCTGCTCACCCGATTTTACGACATCAACAGCGGCAGTATTACCATCGACGGCATTCCTCTAACCGATATTCCCCGGGATGCACTGCGGAAAAGCCTTGCCATTGTGCTGCAGGATACGGTGCTCTTCTCCGACACCATTGCCCGCAACATCAGTTACAGCCGCCCGGATGCCACCATAGAGGAAATTGCTGAAGCGGCAAGATCCTCCGGAGCGGATCGGTTTATTCGCCGGTTGGAAAAGGATTACGAGACGCTGCTTACCGAAGGCGGCGGGAACCTTTCCCAAGGGCAACGGCAGCTTTTGAACATTGCCCGTGCCATTTTAGCAGATCCCAGCATTTTAATTTTAGACGAAGCCACCTCCTCGGTGGACACCCGCACGGAAATGCATATTCAGTCTGCCATGGTCGCTCTCATGGAAAACCGCACCAGTTTGATCATTGCCCACCGTTTATCCACCATTCAGGATGCAGATAAGATCATTGTAATTGATCACGGCAAAGTGGTGGAAGAGGGAGATCATCACAGTCTTTTGAAGAAAAGAGGCACCTACTATAACCTTTACCAATCCCAATTTGCGGGCATTGCCACATAATGGATACCCCCACGCCAAGTGGGGGTATTATTTTGTGTAAATTTACTGTTGACGAATATTTATAGTTCTTGTAAAATAATAGATATATTTTATGTTGGAGGCAAAAACCATGCTTTATCAAAGCACACGAAACAAAAACCTTACTGCCACCGGTCCCGAAGCCATCTTAAAGGGCATTGCGCCGGACGGCGGGCTTTATATGATCCCCGATTTTTCTGCCGTAAAACTGAATTGGCAAGAACTTTTAGAACTGGACACCATCCCCATGGCCGCCAAGATCCTGCAGGCTATTTTGCCGGATTTTTCCGCCGAGGAAATGGACGAGCTTACCCAAAAGGCCTACTGCGGCAAATTTGAAAGCGACGATCTTACTCCCCTGGCACAGGTGGGAGATCGGTATGTATTGGAATTATTCCGGGGGCCCACCAGCGCCTTTAAGGACGTTGCCCTTTCCATGCTGCCCCAGCTGATGACAGCCTCCCGCAAAAAGACCGGCAAAAAGGAAGAGATCGTGATCCTTACCGCCACCAGCGGCGATACCGGTAAGGCTGCTTTAGAGGGCTTTCACGATGTGGAGGGAATCCGCATTATCGTGTTCTTCCCCAATAACGGAGTAAGTGCCGTGCAAAAGGCACAGATGGTAACCCAAACCGGCAACAATGTGCAGGTTACCGCCATCAACGGCAACTTCGACGATGCCCAAACCGGGGTAAAGAAAACCTTTGCCGCCGCTTCGGAGGACCCGGCAGTGCTGAACGGTGCAGAGCTTTCCTCTGCCAACTCTATCAATATTGGCAGGCTGGCGCCCCAGGTGGTATATTATTTTAAAGCCTATGCCGACTTGGTGCGGGAAAAGGTAATCACCTGCGGGGATCCCGTTTCCTTTGTGGTGCCTACCGGCAATTTCGGCGATATTCTTGCCGGCTATTTTGCCAAAAAATTGGGGCTGCCTGTTAAAAAATTGATCTGCGCCTCCAACGAAAATAAGGTACTTACCGACTTTTTGAATGAGGGTGTATACGATCGGATGCGTCCCTTCTACAAAACCACCTCCCCCTCCATGGATATTTTGGTATCCAGCAACCTGGAGCGACTGCTCTTTATGATGAGTGATGGGAACAGTGAACTGGTTGCCTCTCTGATGAAGGACCTGAACGAAAAGGGCAGTTACCGGGTACCCGCTTCCATGCTGGAAAAGATCCAGGCAGAGTTTGGTGCCGGATTCTGCGGTGACGAAGAAACCGCCAGCACCATTGCCGCCGTTTGGAATCAATACGGCTATTTAATGGATACCCACACCGCCGTTGCCTGGGCAGTGAGCGAAGAATACAAAAAGACAAAGCCCGAGGAACCGGTGATCGTGCTTTCCACCGCCTCCCCCTTTAAATTCCCCCATGCCGTGCTGAAAGCGCTGAACAAAACCCCCGCCGCCGATGAATTTGATTGCCTGGAGCAGCTGGCAACTGTAAGCAAACTGCCTATCCCCAAAAATCTGGCAGGCTTAAAAGATGCCAAGGTACTGCACAACACCGTGATCGAAAAAGAAGATCTGGTGGCATATGCCCTAAAAAAAGCCGGGGAGCAGAAATGGTAACCCCAAAGATCTAAAATTTAGCCAAAGAAAAGGGGATGTAAAAAAGTCCGAACCGCAAAAGGGAAGAAAAAACAATAACTTTTAACAACATTCCTTCGTAACAAAATAAAAAAAGAGGCTGTGAAAAAATCTTAAGATTTTTTCACAGCCTCTTTTGATTTTAAAACATAGCATCGGTAAGAAGTTCTTCGTCGTCTTCCTCTTCCGCCTCTTGCCGTACACGAACCAGGATCACGGTTTCTGTTTTATCTCCTTGGGTAAAGAACAGGCGGATCTTATTATAATTGAGCCGCTCATAGCGGTAGGTATACACATTACCATCTTCCGCAGTAAGTACAAAAGCATCTTTATCGGCAGTAAACACCCCAAACAATACCGAATCCACGTTGGAAAGATAAAAAGTTTCCGATTCCGTATCAAAGGTGATCGCCAGATCCGAGCCCTCCCAGGCACCGTTCATCCATTCACTATCGAAATAGGTAGCGGCATAAATGCCCACTGCAGTGCCGATCACCACCACAGCAGCCACACTGATCAAAAGCCAACGCAGCCATTTAGGCAGATGCTTTTTTTCCTTGGGTCTGCCGAAAAAGCAACGGGGACAATATTCATGATGCTCTTCATATTCTGTTCCGCATCTCGGACAAATCATCGTTTAAATGCTCCTTTTAAAAATACAGCCGCCCAAAGGACGGCTGTGTTTTTTATTTTACTCACCCAGGTTGGCAAAAAGATCCAGGAAATTCAGATCGTCAGCAGAGTCTTCCTCTTTGGCTGCCTCACCGGTGGTGCCGGGGAAAGTGAGCATGGGCTCATCGGCAACCAGCCCTTTTTGGGTACGCTCGGAGGAGGGGAATCCGGTGGCGATCACGGTAACAATAATTTCGTCTTCCAGATCATTATTGAGGGCAACACCCCAGATGATGTTGGCATCGGGATGAGCTGCCTGCTCTACCATCCGGCTGGCTTCATCCACTTCATCCATACCAATATCGGGGGATGCGGTAATATTGAAGATCACACCGGTAGCACCGTCGATGGAGGTTTCCAGTAAGGGGCTGGAGATCGCCATGGCGGCTGCATTTACAGCCTTATCCTTACCGGAAGCACGGCCTACGCCCATATGAGCATTGCCGGCATCCTTCATGATCTTATGTACGTCGGCAAAGTCCACATTAACCAGGCCGGGAATCAAGATCAGGTCGGAAATGCTTTGAACGCCCTGGCGAAGCACATCGTCTGCCACCTGGAAGGCATTCAACAGAGTGATCCGCTCTGCGGATACATCCTTGAGTTTTTCGTTGGGGATAATGATCAGGCTATCCACGTGGGCACGCAACTTTTCGATGCCTGCCTCGGCAGTTCTCATCTTCATGCGGCCCTCAAAGCCAAAGGGCTTGGTTACAATAGCCACAGTAAGAATGCCCATATCCTTTGCAATTTCAGCCACCACCGGTGCACTGCCGGTGCCGGTGCCGCCGCCCATACCGGCAGCGATAAATACCATATCGGCGCCACGCAGGGTGGCTTCGATCTCTTCACGGCTTTCAATAGCGCTGTTTTCGCCTACCAGGGGATCACTGCCTGCACCCTTGCCTTTGGTGAGTTTCTCACCGATCTGCAATTTAACGGGAGCGGGAGATGCGTCCAGCACCGGTTTATCGGTGTTGACCACCACAAAATCTACGCCCTGCACGCCGGCCTTGATCATTCTGTTTACTGCATTACAGCCACCGCCGCCACAGCCGATTACCTTTATATTAACGACGCCTTCGCCGCTTTCTGCAAACTCAAAACTTGCCACTGTTCCTTTTACCTCCTGCTAATTTTTATATAACGGGTCATCCACGAATACTCATAGTATTATTTTAATATTAAATCTTATTAATTGCAAGTGTTTTTATAAAAATTCAAAAGAAATTCATGGAAAAATTAAAGGCGACAAGACGAATTCGGGTCCTGTCACCTTAATCTTACTTTTTGGGGCGATAATACACCCGCTCCGTATCAGATACATCTACCGTTGCAGTTTGGGAAGTTCCATTGTCGTTGATAAGATATACCGCCAGTTCCAGTTTTGTGGAAACTTGATCCAACGTACCAAAATCAATGGTAACATGCTCTTTATACAAAAGCTTTATATCATAGCGGGCATGGAACTGAACCAAGCCCACATCCTTCCAATCCAGGTCCTCTGTTTCGGCAAAGCCCTCGTACAGCCGTTGTAAAAAGCCGGTATAATCCTCTTCTCCAAATAAAGCGGTTTTCCCCACCTGCAGTTCGGTAGCATTAACCCCCACCAAACGAGGCACGCCGGGTAAAAATTCTTCCGCCTCTGCGGTGTTCTCCGGTTCAGCGGATTCTTCAGATTCTTCTGGTGCCTCCGGTTCTGCGGATTCTTCAGGTTCTTCCGGCACTTCCATCTCTCCAGGCTTTTCTTGGTCTGCCGGCTCCTCGGTCTGCTCGTCGTTTTTTTCCTTTTCTTCTGCTTCTTTCCGTGCCGCATCCTCTGCCCGAATAGCTTGCGCAATTTCAGCAGGAAGATCCACCAGTTCCAGCACTCGGTATTCTTCGTTGAGCAGGGCGGCTTGATTGCCTGCGGGCAACCACACCACCGGCTCATTTTCCTGAACTTTTACGCTAAGTGTATTGGGCAGCCTGCGCTTGATGGTAACTGTTTTTACATAGGGCAGCTCCTGCATTTTATCGATCACTTCAAATTTATCCAAACGGAACAGATTTTGCCCCACTTTAAGGCCACCCACCTCCAGCATTTCTTCGGCGGAGTAATGGGTATTTCCCTCTACTAAAATGGTTTCGGCATTAAAAAACACCGTAACCGAAAGGATAGCCAAGGTCAGCATCATCAATATGAACAGCAGGGTAAAAAAGACCACCTTAGCCCGTTTTTTACGTCTTTTTTTCTTTTGGTAGTAGCGCTCTACGCTATTTGCCATTCTTTTAACTTCCTTTCACATCATTTCTGATGAATAAGTTGATAAACTTCTCCGTAGATTATTTCTGCCGCCTCAGGCAACGCCAATTTTTGTGCTTGCTGCCCCAGGGCTTTGCAACGCTCCGGATGTTCTTTCAGGCCCAGGATCATTTCGTAAAGTTTCCGGGCAGAAAGATCCTTTTCTTCCAGCAGTAGCGCACCGCCCCGATCGGAAAGGGAGCGGGCGTTATAATATTGATGATTATGGGTCACATTGGGAGAGGGAATCAGCACTGCCGGTTTACCCAAGGCGGTAAGTTCCCCCAAGGTGATAGCGCCGGCACGGCTGATCACCGCATCTGCCGCCGCCAAATGGATGGGCATATCATACAGATATGGCTGCACTGATATTGCCCCTTTTTTATGAACATCAACACCCTTTTCCAGCAAGGCATCCGGCATCCAGTTCCAGCCCCGTTGACCGGTGGCATGGGTATGATAAAAATCCTTTTTCTTGGCGTTTTCCGCAATAAAATCCACCATGGCACGGTTGATCTCCAGGGCGCCTAAACTACCGGCAAAGGAGAGCAGATAAAAGCCATCGGCAGGGATTCCCAGCTGGGCCCTTGCCTCCTCCCGCTCTGTGGTAAGCACCTCTTCCCGCAGGGGATTGCCGGTAAGGATCATCTTTTTTACCTTGCCGAAATACTGCTCACTGCCGGGAAAACTGATAAATACAATATCTGCCTTCCCCGCCAACATTTTGCTGGTAACCCCGGGATAGGCGTTTTGCTCATGGATACAGGTGGGCACCCCTAAGCTTTGAGCAGCAGCCACCACCGGCCCGGACACATAACCGCCGGTACCGATCACCACGTCGGGCTGAAATTCCCGTATGATCTTTTTACAATCGGATCTTGCTTTTAAGTACAGTTGCACGGTCTTTACATTATCCAGAGTCAGCTTACGGCGAAAGCCCTGGGTTTTAACCGCTTTAAAAGGGTAGCCTGCCTTGGCAACCAAGGTCTCTTCGATCTGCCCTGCATTCCCTATGAATAAGATCTCGGCATCCTTATTTTTTGCTTTTATGATCCCGGCAATGGCAAGGGCAGGGTTACAATGCCCCGCCGTGCCGCCGCCTGCTAAAATCACTCTCATGCATTTGTCTCCAATCTTGAATGGCGGGATACCGCCAAAACAATTCCCATCTCGACCAACAACACCCACAGGGCGGTACCGCCATAGCTAAAGAATGGCAAGCTGATGCCGGTGGGCGGAATGGAATTGGTTACCACCGCAATGTTCAGCACTGTTTGAATGGCAACACGGGAAATGATACCCACCACCAAAAGGGAACCGAATTTATCCTTGGCGTGGTAGGCGATCACAAAGCCCCGCCAGATCAACAGTACGAACAGCACGATCACCATAACGGCACCGATAAATCCCAATTCCTCACACACAATAGAAAAAATATAGTCGTTTTGCGGCTCCGGGATATAGAGATACTTTTGGCGGGATTGACCCAAGCCAAGCCCCAGTAAGCCGCCGCTGCCGATGGCGTAAAGGGACTGAATGGTCTGAAAGCCATCGCCGGTGGGATCGGCAAAAGGATTAAGCCAGGTATCGATACGCCCTTTGGCATAAGGGGTTAGGAAAATAAATCCCGCCAACGCCGTGGCGCCGGTGGCGCCGATCCCCAAAAACCAGCGCAGATCTGCACCGCCCACAAAGATCATTACGACCCCTACCAGAAAAATAAGAATGGCACCGGACATATGCGGCTCCGCAACCACCAAGCCGCATACCACCAGCAACACCAATGCAGGCAATAAAATACCCACTTTAATATCCTTCATACGTTTATAATTGGCGGATATATAAGAGGAAAACACTAAAATGACTGCCAATTTCGCAATCTCACTGGGCTGAAAACGGAAACTGCCAAAGCCCAGCCAGCGGCGGGCACCGTTTACCTTAATACCAATGCCGGGAACCAAGACCAACGCCAGCATGATCAGCGAAACGACCAGTATCAACAAGGAATAACGGCGCAGTACATGATAATCCAATCGGGGTACGATCAACATAAACGCCACCCCGGTTACGGCGAAGATCAACTGGCGTTTAATATAGTGGTAGCTATCTCCATATTTATACAGTGCCGCCACATAGCTGGACGACGCCACCATGATCAAGCCAAATGTCAGCAAGCACAGCACCAAAATTAAAAATACAATATCAATGCCGCCTGCTTCGCCCTTTTTGACAAACCAGTTATTTGATTTTTTTACCTTTTGATTTGCCAAAAGGTTCACCTCCCAAAGTGAGATTATAAAATGAGATCAAACGTTAAAATAGCGGTAATAGAACATGCCCCACAGTGCCAGCAGGCACCCTACTGCACTAATAGCGGTAAAAACGGAAACGATCTTTACCTCGGACCAGCCGCACATTTCAAAATGGTGATGGATAGGCGTCATTTTAAAGATCCGCTTACCGTGAGTAATCTTATAAAAACCAACCTGCAACACCACGGAAAGACCTTCGATCAGGTACATAATCCCGCCGATAATAATGAAATAGGGCATATCGTAAGCCATGGCAAGCGCTACCACTGCCGCCCCCAAAAAGAGGGAGCCGGTATCGCCCATAAACACCTTTGCCGGGTGGAAATTATAGATCAGGAAGGCTGCCAGCCCCCCGGTAAGGGCGGCGGCAAAAAGGGTGATGCCGGTATTGTTGCCGGCAGAGGAGAAAAAGAAACCGATCACCATAAAAGAAATGGTATAGGGCAGGGAAACACCGGTAACAAGACCGTCCAAACCATCGGTTAGATTAACGGAATTCACAAAGAAGAACACCATGGGGATCATCAGCAGAAAATAGAAATAATACAAATGGATCCGCAGGTTCAGATAGGGAATAAAAATAGTATCTGTAATGATATTAGCGGTATACAAGGTGCCCAAGAAAAGAGCAATAAACAGCATTAAGGGCAAGGTTTTTTGCAATACCGAAAGCCCTTTGTTGCGCTTTTTTACCACTTTCACATAATCATCGGCAAAACCTACCGCCCCGCACAGGATCGCAAACACCAGGCAGATCAGCAAACGGTAATCTCCCCGAAGCATTTCCGAGGTGCCCAGGATCAGTGTGATCAAAATCGT
Source organism: Eubacteriales bacterium (assembly GCA_045538295.1). GTDB lineage: Bacteria > Bacillota > Clostridia > Oscillospirales > QAKW01 > QAKW01. The sequence goes on along the minus strand of JAZSRD010000034.1, from coordinate 34,042 downwards.
GGGAATAATAAAGATCAAGCCACCCATAATAGGGGTTCCCTGCTTGGTTTCCTTATGCCAGGCAGGACCTGCCTCTAAAATACTGCCGGAGCATTTCAGCCGCCGCAGCAGGGGCAGAATCCAAGGTGCCAGCAACAATGCCAACAAAAAGCTTGCCGCAAGGGCAACTAATATCAACCAATAATTCATTTTTTACCCATCCTTTCTTTTAATGCCGCTGCCAATTGATCAAAGCCCATGGAATTGGAGGCTTTAAACAGCACGGTATCTCCCCTGGAAACAACCTGCTCCAGCAGAGGAATTGCAGCGTCCCGATCGGGCGCATAATACTTTTCCGTTTGGGCGGGCAAGGCATCGTAAAGGGTTCTTGCCCGCATGCCTACTGCGATAACGCAATCGATCTCTAAGGTGCCGCAAAGAACGCCCACATCTTTATGCCCTTGCTTTTCGTAACTGCCCAGCTCCAGCATATCTCCCAGCACGGCGATCCGTTTACCCGGCTTGGATGCCAGCACCTTTAATGCCGCCGCCATGGAATCGGGAGAAGCGTTATAGGTATCGTCGATCACTGTAACACCGCCCACCGTTTCGGTGAACTGACGGCGTCCGTCGCCGGTGAAGGACTCAATTCCCTCTTTAAGTTTTTCCGGTGCAATGCCCAGCAAATGCCCGGCACCGAATGCTGCCAGGGCGTTCATTACCTGATGCTCCCCCTCCACCTGCAGTGTAACATCAAGTTTACCGCCGGGGTAGCAGAGGGTAAATCGATTGCCGCAAAGATCTTCAGCACGGTAATGGTTTTGCGACGATAAGCCAAAATAATAGCATTCCTTTTGAGGGCGGGCACCGTAAAGAAGGGGCTCATCCCCGTTTAACAAAGCTTTGCCGCCTGCCGGCAAGGCATCCACCAATTCCAGCTTGGCACGAGCAATATTTACCCGGCTTTTCAGCAGTTCCAGGTGCGCCACACCGATATTGGTGACCACCGCCACGTAAGGGGTGATAAACTGGGTGAGGTAATGGATCTGACCCAGGCCCCGCATCCCCATTTCGATTACTGCCGCCTGATCTGTTTCCGATACAGCCAGCCCGGTTAGGGGAACACCCAGCTCGTTATTCATATTCCCCAGGGTGCCGGATGCCTGCATAGCGGGGGCCAGCGCCGAGAGGATAAAATTCTTGGTGGTGGTTTTGCCCACACTGCCGGTTACAGCAATAACCTTGGCAGGCAGTTCCGCTAAATGAGCCTTTGCCAAAAGCCCCAGGGCTTCCCGCACATCCTCCACCTTAAAATAGGGATTTTTCAGGGTTTTTTCCAAGGTTTTTGTGCCCAGGAAAACAATATTATGATATTTTTCATCCAAAGCAGAAATAAAGCTATGACCGTCTACCCGCTCGCCCACCAATGCGGCAAACAGGCAGCCATCCTGCGCTTTGCGGGAATCGGTCACAACGCTTTCAACGGAAAAATCTGCCTCGGGCAACGGCAAATTCAGCACTTTGGCGATTTTATGAACAGTTAGCATTGCTCCAAAAATTCCTTTACTATCTCTTTTTCATCAAAATGGATCTTGGTGGTGCCTAAAATCTGATAATCTTCGTGCCCTTTTCCTGCCAACAGGATCAGATCTCCCGGACGGGCATTTTGAATGGCGTAGCCAATGGCCTCTTTACGGTTTTCAAACACGGAATAGGGAACTGTTGTGCCCTCCAGCCCCACCAAAACATCTTGAATAATGGCGGCGGGGTCCTCGGTGCGGGGATTATCGGAGGTTACGATCAAATAATCGCTGTATTTGGCAGCCATTGCCGCCATTAAGGGGCGCTTGGTGCGATCCCGATCTCCGCCGCAACCAAATAAGGTTACCACCCTACCCTGCACATAAGTACGGATGGTGGTTAAGATATTTTCCAAAGCGTCGGGGGTATGGGCGTAATCCAACATCACCGAAAAGGGGTATCCCTCGGTAATGATCTCGGCTCTGCCTGCCACCTTGGGAATGTGGTTCAGCCCGGCAGTAACCTCTTCAAAAGAATAGCCTGCCCCAAAAAGTACACAAGCGGCGCAAAGGGTATTATGTACCGTAAACATCCCTGGGGTAGAAACATGGATCGGCGCCGATCTCTCCCCCCAATTCAGCCGATAGGAAACACCGGTTACATCCATCACGATCTCCGTGGCAGTTACATCGGCGTTGCCTTTTGCAGAATAGGTAATGCCGCCAAAACGGTTCGCCAGTTCAACCCCCGCTTCATCGTCCGCATTAAATACGTTTTTATCTGCCATGGAAAATAAGCGCGCCTTGGCTTCTTTATAGTTTTCCATGGTTTTATGGTAATCCAAATGGTCCTGGGTAAGGTTGGTAAACCCTGCCACGGCAAAAGGCAGGCTATCTACCCGCCGTTGGTCCATGGCCTGGGAAGATACTTCCATTACCACCGTTTCCACCCCTGCATCCTGCATCTGCCGCAGAATGGAGAATAACTGATACGGCTCCGGGGTGGTAAAGGCTGCCGGGAAGCTTTGATCCCCGATCATATTTTGAACGGTGCCCAAAAGCCCTGCCTTTACGCCCAAACCGTCCAAAATGCTTTTTATAAACTGGGTTGTGGAGGTTTTTCCGTTGGTACCGGTTACCGCTAAAAACTTCATTTTCTTTTCAGGGTGCCCAAAATAATTGGCGCACACCAGCTGGAATGCCCAACGGGTAGACTCAACCAACACTTCGTTCGCCCCAACATTTACCGGGCGTTCTGCCAGGATCACAGCCGCTCCGTTTTCGGCGGCTTTACCGGCAAAACTGTGCCCATCCACCTGCTCGCCGGGAATAGCGGCAAACAAGTAGCCCTCTTTAACCGCCCGGGAATCAAAGGTAATGCCGGTGATCTCCCGGTCTGTATAGGTATTTTTGGTTTCAATTCCTTTTAAAAGCTCCGATAACAACATCTCAAAGCCCTCCTACATACTCGATACACCCTCCGAACTGTTGGTTCGTATGGTGACCACTGCCCCCTCCGATACCACGGTGCCTGCTTCCGGCGATTGGGAAATAACCAGCGCATCGGAGCCGGCATTTTCGTTGCCCACTACCCGCACTGTTAAGCCGGACTGTGCCAGCCGATTGGTAGCACCGGCAACGGAATAATCCACCAGATTGGGAATGGTGATATTCTTGGAAGGTGTTTTATCGCCGGTATACAAAATGATGGTGCCGCTTTGGGGCATGGTGGTGCCCGCTTCGGGCATTTGCGCCGTTACGGTATCGCCGTTGCCCACCACCTTATATTTGATCTCATCCTCGATCAGGTACCCGGTGGCCTCGTCCAAGGTCATATCCAGGTAAGAGGAAACAGAAATATCCAGAGTTGCCAATTCTTCCTCGGTATACTGTGGCTGTACGCTTAAATAAGGCAAAATATCACTTAAAATATCTCCTGCTACCGGAGCGGCAATAATACCGCCGTAGATCTCGCCGGCACTGGGGCTATCCAGCATCACCAAAATGGCATACTCCGGATCGTCTGCCGGCGCAAACCCGATGAAAGAAGAAATATAATTCTTTTCGCCGGTTGCCACATAATCGTCGATCTTCTCCGATGTGCCGGTTTTACCTGCTACCCGGTAGCCCTTTACATAGGCATTTTTACCGGAGCCCACGGTAACCACCTCTTCCAAAAGGTTGCACACCAGATCGCTGGTTTCTTCGGAGATCACCTGACGTTTTACGGTGGTTTCAAAGCTTTTAACCACCTTTTCCGTGCCGTCCTCCTGGGTTTCGGTAATTTCCTTAACCACATGGGGGGTGATGAGGTGACCGCCGTTGCTGGCTGCCGCCACTGCCGTGATCATCTGCAAAGGGGTGATCTTAAAGTTCTGCCCGAAAGCGGCGGTTGCCAATTCCACCTCCTGGAAGGTGGAAAACCAAATGCCGGAGGATTCGCCGCTCAGATCCACACCGGTTCTTTCGGTGAAGCCGAAGTTTTTATAGTATTCATAAAACTTATCGTTGCCCATCATGGCGCCGATGCTGATAAAGGCGGGATTGCAGGAGTTTTGGATCGCCTGCGCCAGAGTCTGATGCCCATGTCCGCCGCTCTTCCAGCAGCGGATGGTACGGTCGGCAACCCGGATATAGCCGGGGCAACTAAAGGTATTCCCCAAAGAAAGCACGCCTTCTTCCAACGCCATGGAGAGGGTTACGATCTTAAAAGTAGAACCGGGCATATAAGTATCTACCGTGCATTTATTCCGCCAGATCTTATTGCGGTATGCGTTGGTTTCTGCCTCTAATTCTTCTCCCTCCAGGGCAGAAAGAGAGTCCAGCACCATTTCGTCGGTAATGGTGTAATATTCATTGGGATTATAGTTGGGAAAAGATGCCATGCCCAGAATCTCGCCGGTCTTTACATTCATCACAATACCGGCGGCACCCTCCAGGCATTTTTGCTCCTGCCGTGCTTCCTGCAGGTGTTTTTCCAAATAGTACTGCACCGTTTCGTCGATGGTGAGTACCACATTTTTTCCGTTTTCCGCCTCCACATAGGTTTCGTATTCAAAAGGCAGTTCCGTACCCACCGCATTTTTTGCAGTGATCAATTTGCCGGAGGTGCCTTGCAGGTACTCGTTGTAGATGGATTCGATTCCGTCCAAGCCCACATTATCGGTACCGGTAAAGCCTAAAATATGGCAAGCCAGGCTATTATAGGGATAATACCGCTTGGTATCCTCCACCAAATGGATCCCGGAAAGATCGTTTTCATCTATAAACTCCCGCACCAGGTCGGCAGTTTCCGTTTCGATACGGCGTTTTACGATCTCATAATAATTATTTTTTTGTGTTTTTTCATAGACGGTTTCTTCGTCCACCTCTAAAATTTCCGCAAGCCCGGATGCAATTTTACGGCAAAGTTGTTCGTCTGTTTTATCGATGGAATTAGGGGCAAGATATACCGTTTCCACCGATGCCGAAACGGCAAGGGCTGTATAGTTACGGCTATAGATCGTGCCACGGTTTGCAGAAAGGGTGGTATCCATTGTTTGCTGGGCAATGGCTTTTGTTTGATAATAACTGTAATTAACGATCTGATATTTCACCAGCATGCCTGCCAACCAAAGCAACAGTGCCACTGCAAAAACTGCCAGCATAACGGTGCTGCGACGCACCATGGATCTACTTGGTCCTTTTCCCATTGGGCGGTTCCTTTCTACCGGAAATACGGTTTAAAACTTGGTGTAAAATTACACTTTTTGGTTTTTGCTGATTTTTGATGTCAAATTTCACCAAAAATTCCTCTCCATATAAAGCGCAAAATGAGAGCAAGAAATAATTTCCTACTCTCGTTTCACTTTTATCCTATTAACGGTTAACTCAGATATTCCAAAAGAATATTGAATTCTGCCACAACGCCGTCCCACCAGCTGCTATCGGTAGGTTCATCTTTAATGATCTCTACCGTGTCGTCGGTAAGCAGGTTGATGGTTTGGATCTGATAATTCTCGATCTTCACCATGCCCAACTCATCGGTGGCGATCCGCTCGATCTCGTCGATGGAGTTTTTGCTATCGATGGAAACCTGCAGCACATCCGCCTCGCCTTCCAGTTTGGTTAGATCGGCTTTGGCAGCCAACAGGTTGCTGGAAACCTCATTGAGAGCAATATGACTGTATAAAAGATATCCGCCGATCAATAAAAACAAGATGATCACCAGTAATACCGGACGGCGAAGACCGTGGATATTAAATTTTCTCATGGGGTTCCTCCTTGAAGTTACTTTTTTTCCGCCACCCGCAGCTTTGCCGGCTTGGAGCGGTTATTTTCTGCCAACTCTTCCGGGGCGGCAGTGATGGGTTTATGGGTGATCTGCTTTACCACCGGCTTGCGTCCGCAAACACACACCGGTAAATTTTTATTGCAGATACAGCCCGTTGCCAGATCGGCAAATACATTTTTCACAATGCGATCTTCCAGGGAATGGAAGGTCATCACCGCGATCCGTCCGCCGGGCTTGAGCACCTCCACGGCATCCCGCAGAGCCTGCTCTAATATTTTCAACTCCCCATTGACCTCAATGCGAATAGCCTGAAAGGTGCGCTTGGCAGGATGTTTATTGCCGTAACGCTCCTTGGGGGGGAATACTTTTTCGATGATCTGTACCAACTGGCCGGTGGTTTCAATGGGTGCCTGCTCCCGCTGCCGGCAGATAGCGGCGGCGATCCGAGGGCTCATGCGCTCCTCACCGTAGCGGTACAAAATTTCGGTTAACTGCTCTTTGGAATAGGTGTTGACCACCTGATAGGCATCCAAGGGGCTTTCCCGATCCATCCGCATATCCAAAGGGGCATCGAATCGGTAAGAAAAGCCGCGGCTCTCTTCATCCAGCTGGAAACTGGAAACGCCTAAATCGAATAATATTCCGTTGATGGCAGGAATACCCTCGGCATCCAGCACCGATTTAAGAGATGCAAAATTGGATTTTACTGCCCGAAAGCGCTCCCCATAGGGTGCCAGCCGTGCAGTTGCCGCCGTAATGGCATCCCGATCCTGATCGATGCCGATGAGCAGACCTTTTTGCAATTTTTCTGCGATCAGGCTGCTGTGCCCGCCGCCGCCCAAAGTGGCATCCACATAAATGCCGTTTGGATCGATGGCAAGGGCATTGATGCACTCTTGCGCCATCACACTGTAATGTTCAAATGCTTTCATTAGAAGCCCAGTTCATCCATGGCGGCAACGATGCTTTCACTATCCATCTTTGCTTCGATAGCGGCATAACGATCAGGATTCCAAATTTCAACCCGGTTGCCGTTGCCCACAATGATCGCCTTACCTTCGATGGCTGCAATCTCACGTAATTTAAGGGGTAATTGGATCCGCCCCTGCTTATCGGGCGCAACGTCCTTTTTATGGGCGTTAAAGAAAAGAGAAACGCCCCGCCCCTTGGACATGGGCATGGCAGATAGTTTATTCTGCAGCTCCAGCCAGGATTCACGGGTGAGCACATACACGCAATCATCCAACCCACGGGTTAACACCAGATCACTGCCCATTAGCTCTTTGAACTCTTTGGGTAAAATTGCGCGACCTTTTTCGTCTACGAAATTTTCATAGTAGCCGGTTAGATAAGCCATGTATGTACCTCCTTTCTGTTTTTTACCCACTGGATACACACTTTGTACCCATTTAGACTCCACTTGATTTAAATTATACCAAAAAAACAGAAAAAATCAATAGTATTTTATGAAAAAATATAAATTTTACAAAAAAATAAAACACCCCAAAAAATGAGGTGTTTTATATCAAATTAATTCAATTAAAGTTTCAAGTCGCCCTCTTTGATCCAGCCGATCTTTCGCAGCAGCAAACCGCCTGCCCAGCACAGGATCGCCGGCAACACAAAGCAGATCAGGATCAAGCCGATCCAATGCATTGCGGTAATGGCAACGCCGCTTTCCACCCAACCGGTGTAAACGCCGATCTGACCCACCAGACCGCAGGTGCCCATGCCGGAGGAAACGGCGGGACCGTTCATTTCCAATTTAAACAAGCAGGTTGCCAAGGGGCCGGTAATCGCCGATGCCACAATGGGGGCGATCCAAATGCGAGGATTGCGCACAATGTTTCCCATTTGCAGCATAGAGGTGCCAAGACCCTGGGAAACCAAACCGCCCCAGCGGTTTTCCCGAAAGCTCATAACCGCAAAGCCCACCATCTGGGCACAGCAGCCGGCAACGGCGGCACCGCCTGCCAGGCCGGTAAGCCCCAATGCGGCACAAATAGCGGCACTGGAGATAGGCAATGTTAAGGCTATGCCCACCAATACAGAAACTAAAATGCCCATAAGGAAGGGTTGCAGCTCGGTGGCACGCATGATCAGCCCGCCAAAAGCGCTGGCAGCCTTGCCGATGTAGGGGGCAATACCCGCAGATAGAGCAACACCCACAAAAATGGTAACAGAGGGGGTCACCAAAATATCCACCTTGGTTTCTTTGGAAACCAGTTTGCCGCACTCGGCGGCAACAATAGCGATCACCAACACAGCAAGAGGACCGCCCGCACCGCCCAAACCATTGGCGGCACTACCTACAGCCGCCAGAGAAAAGAGCACCAAATTGGGTGCCTTTAATGCATAACCGATAGCGATTGCCATGGCAGGACCGGACATGGCAGATGCATATTGACCGATCTGCACCAAAAAATTCCAACCGGTAAGATCCCCAAGAGTATCCAAAATTGTACCGATCAGCAACGAACAAAACAAACCTTGCGCCATGGCGCCCAAAGCGTCGATAAAATAGCGCTTCCAAGATAACTCAATATCTTTCCGTTGTAAAAAAGCCTTAAACTTTTCCATATCCGTTCCTCCTAATATGATATTGGTATAATTTTATCACGCCATTTTCTGCTACACAAGGTCAAAAATCGCCAAAATTTAAACCCTCTGCCCCATTGATTTTGCTATTTTATACGGAAATACCCCTCCCTCCGCTGTTCGGAGGGAGGGGTAGTTTATTGACTTGCTTCCGTTAAAGTAATTGAGATCTCGGCGTTTTTGCCCTCCCGCCACACGGAAATGGTTACCGTGTCGCCGGGATGATAAGAATCCTTCAGATCGTTGAGTTCTGCCATGGAGGTGATCTCTTTACCGTTGAAGCCCACGATCACATCCCCTTCTTTTAAGCCCTTGGCAGCGGCATCACATTTCGGATCCACATAAGCCACATAAACACCCTGAGGCAGGCCGTGGTATTCCGCATAGGCTTTGGTAAGATCACTGCCCTGAATACCGATGTAGGCACGGGTCTTAATATAACCGTAGGTAATCAATTCTTCAGTAATGGAGGCGGCCGCATTGATAGGAATGGCAAAGCCGATCCCCTCAAAATCCGTTGCCACCAATTTGGAGGAAGTAACACCGATCACCTGGCCGTAGGCATTCACCAGCGGACCGCCGCTGTTGCCGGGGTTGATGGAGGCGTTGGTTTGGATCAGGGTCATAAAGGAGCCGTTTACGGCGATCTTACGGTTTAGTGCCGAAACAATGCCATCGGTCACAGTGCCAAACAGTTCTAATCCGTATGGATTGCCGATGGCAACCACTGTTTCTCCCACTTCCAACCCGTCGCTGTTGCCCAGTTCGGCAGCAGTAAGACCTGTGGCATCCACTTTCAAAATAGCAATATCCGACCGTTCATCCTCCCCCACGATCACTGCATCGTATTCGGTAATGCCGTCGCTGAGCATCACCCGTACCTGCAGAGCACCCTCAACCACATGATCGTTGGTCATAATATAGCCGTCTTCACTAATAATAAATCCGGAGCCGGAAAATGCCGATTCTTCGCCTTCCTTCGAAGTGACCAAAACGCCCACCACGCTGTTTTTTACCTTTTTGTTGATCTGGGCGATGGTGAGTTCATCTCCGCTTTTTTCTTCGGTGGTGATCTCCGGCATATTATAAACTGCATCCTCATCCCGTTGGGCGTTGCCGCCCTGGGAGTCTTGCTCAGTTTTCTCTTCGTTTTTGTTGCCAAAACCGGCGATCACGCCGCTTTCATCCTTGGGGAGTTCCACTGAACCGTTAAAGCCAAAGATCATTGCCGCCGCAATTAAGCCGCAGCAAATGAGCATTAGCCCGGCGGCAATCGCCGCCACCACGATCACTGCAGTGTTTTTTTTCTTTTTAGGTGCCACCCCATAAGGATAACCGCCCACATACTGATAGGGATTTGGATTTTGGTAGGTATAGCCCCCCTGCCCCGCATTTTGATAAGGTGCTTGCCATTGAGGCGGCTGCTCCTGCGTCGGTTGCTCTGGAGTTGATTGCTCTTGCTCCGGCACCGGTTCTTCTTGTGCCGGCGTTTCCTGCATCGGTTGCTCCGGTCCCTGTCGATTTTCCTCTTCCGGCAGGTTATTGATGTTCCATTCTTCCATGAAAATCCTCCTATAATAGCTCCTGTGCTTCTTTCAGCGAAAAGGCAAACTCTGCGAAATCTCCCTCTTTTGAGGTAACGAAAAGATCCTCGCCGTGGGCACTGATGATATTACGAACCATATACAAGCCTAAGCCAACACCTTTGCGGTTTTCGCCCCGGCTTTTATCGGTTTTATAGAAACGTTCAAAGATACGCCCCACTTCCTGCTCCGGGATCCCAACGCCGGTATTGCGCACTGCTACCATCCATTTTCCGGCTTTGCGGTGCATCCCCACCGTGATCTCACCTTCTTGGGGAGTAAACTTCACGGCGTTATCCATTAGATTATACAGCACCCGATAGATAGCATCCCGATCCCCCATGGCATAAGCTTCCTCTTCCGGCAGGTGCAGATCCAGCCGGATCTTGGCATCCTGGATCCGATCCTCCATGGTGAGCACTACCCGATGCACCACTTCGGTTAGAGCGAAGGGCTGCATTTGATAGGAGATCTCCCCCGATTGGATCCGTGCCACATCCAGCAGGGTGTTAACCAGGCGGGATAGACGGCGCACCTCTTCGGAAACTAAAAGCAGATACTTTTGCTCCAATTCCTTCGGAATGGTGCCATCTAAAATCCCATCGATAAATCCACTGATGGTGGTCATGGGCGTGCGCAGTTCATGGGATACATCGGCAATAAAGCCCCGCCGCATGGTTTCCAGGCGATCCAGGTTATCTGCCATCTGATTAAAGGTGGTGGCCAGATCCCCCAGTTCCCCCTCCGGCGCTTCGCTGATCCGCAGGGAAAAATCTCCGTTGGCATAGGCACGGGCAGCCTTGGACATTTCGTTTAAGGGGCGGGTGATCTGCCGGGTAATAAAATAAAGCAGCACAAAGGCAAACAACAGCACACTAAGCCCACAGATCAAATAGGTGAATAAAATCCCCCGCATGGCGGTGTTGACCCGCAGCTGGCGTGCCGTTACAAACACACAGCCGGTAACTTCTTCTCCGTTATAAATGGGAACCCCCACCGTATAGGAATTCCCCAATGCGCTGATAAACACACTCTGCCGGCGGTATGTATTGCCCGCCAGTACCGCATCCACAGCAGCCTGCGGCGGGTCTGCCGTAATCGTTGGCTCCAAGGTGCTCTGCACCACGGAGCCCCATCGGTTTACGATCACCACATCGCATTCCAGGGTTTCTTTAACGGTATCAATAGAACCTTTCATGATGGTACCCACAAAGGCGTTATAATTTGCAGGCACCCCCTCCAACATAGACGCCACCTTATTGGCAGCATTTTCCATGTTGCGGTCCTGCTCCCGCACGCTTTGCAGGGTATACACCGCTGTGGTGGCGGTACCCAGCAGAAACACGATCATTAAAATGATCAGCGCACAAGCATTAAAATATCGAAAAAATATTCGTTTATGCACTTATTCCACCGTTTCAAATTTGTAACCGATTCCCCATACGGTACGGATCGCCCAACGGTCGGACGCCCCTTCCAGTTTTTCACGGATCCGCTTAATATGCACATCTACCGTGCGGGAATCGCCGAAATACTTAAACCCCCAAATTTCATCCAACAGTTGGTCCCGAGTGAATACACGGTTGGGGTTCTTTGCCAAATGATAAAGCAATTCAATCTCCTTGGGGGGAGCGTCTACCTGCTTGCCGCCTACCACTAATTTATAATTAGTAAGGGAAACATATAGATTCTGATACTCCACCTCCTGGCGGGAGTCTTCGGTAGCATGTCCGATCCGACGAAGCACTGTTTTGATCCGTGCCATTACCTCTTTGGAATCAAAGGGTTTGGTTACATAATCGTCGGCCCCCAGCTCCAGCCCCAGCACTTTATCAAAGGTTTCCCCCTTTGCCGAGAGCATAATAATAGGCACATTGGAACTTTGACGAATTTCACGGCACACCTGCCAACCGTCTTTTTTAGGCAGCATAATATCCAGCAGGATCAAGTCGGGGTTAAAGGTACCGAATTTTTGCATCGCTTCCTCTCCGTCGCCGGCGGTTTCCACGGTATAACCTTCTTTGACCAAATATAGTGTGAGTAGTTCACAAATATTCTGTTCATCGTCTACGACCAAAATTCTGCTCATGTTTAAGAACCTCTCTTTTTACATAAGATCTCTAAAAACAGTATAATATTTCCTTCATTAAAATGGATGAAGAATTTGTTAACAATTCGTTTCAACGATTTTAAAAGGATGGTAAAGTTCTTCCAAACAAGTAATCACTGCGGTGCCTGCCGAAAGATCGGCAAGGCCGGCAGTGAGTGTTTCCACCTCTGCCGCTCGCAGGATCAGTTCCACGGCGATCTCCGCACCGAAATCGGTGCCAAGGATCTCTGCCCGCTGCAGCTCCGGCATCCGTTGCAGGCGATCATAAAGGGCATAGGCACAGGTGATCCTCAGGCGTATCCCCGGCTCCATTAAGGCAGTGCCCACTTCTGCCACACCGTCGGCAGCGCCTTTGGAATAGGCACGCACCAAGCCGCCGGCACCCAACAGAATGCCGCCGAAATAGCGGGTCACCACTACTGCCACATCGAATAGATTTTGTTTTTTTAATACATCCAGCATAGGCATGCCGGCGGTGCCGCCTGGCTCGCCGTCATCAAAAAAGCGCTCCACCAAGGGATCCTTGATACGGTAAGTGGCACAATTATGGGTAGCATCGGGAAATTCTGCCCGAATTTCCGCCAGAAAGGCTTCCGCCTCTTCCACCGTTCCCACCCGGCAGATGGTGGTAATGAACCGGCTTTTTCGTTCCACAAATTCCGTGCGGCAACGCCCCGCCGGCACAAAATAACTTTTTTCCATTCCTTATTATCTCCAAAGATTCATATATTAAAATCATATCATAAAAAGTAAAATAGAGCAAGGAGTTTCCTTGCTCTATTTGCCAGCGTGTCAAAGAACTTTATTTTATCATCTTTGACACGCTGATGAGACTCTCAAAAATGTTTCCGAATTCGTCAAACCGGTCTCGTCGGCGTACTTTCGGGGCACCCCGGCAAAACTAAGTTTTGTTGGGGATAAGGAGAAACCAATGGAATGAGCGAATTTTCTGCGTTCAGCAGAATGAAGCGGCTTCCTTTGGTTTCGACGCACGGTAGAGGGCGGTTTGGCGGATAGCAGAAAATTCCAATGAAATCCGCATTACTATGCGGATTTTTTCCTTTTAAAGAAAACAAGGAGAAAGAATGATACATCTTTCTCCTTCTTGATTTATTGATTGGCACGATCCGTTTGCTTTCTTCTATTTTCTGCGGTCGGGGACTTTTTTGACAGTCTGTAAAATAGAGCAAGGAGTTTCCTTGCTCTATTTGCTTTAGTTATCTAAATAAGCGGAGGCCGCAAGCCCCGCTACCGCACCGTCGCCGGCAGCAGTTGCCAGTTGGCGTACGGTTTTTTCACGGCAATCGCCGGCAGCAAAAACACCGGGCGCAGTGGTGATACAATCTTCCCCTGCCACGATATAGCCCTGCTCATTCAGTTTTACCAGATCCTTAAACGGCTCATTGGCAGGCTGCTGACCCACCGCCACAAACAAGCCGTCCACTGCTATAGTTTCGGTTTCATCTCCAAACCGCAGTTCCAGCCCGCTCAAGTGATCCTCGCCCAGCAAGGCGTTTACCACACCCCCGGTGCGAATGGTTACGTTTTGCACCTTTTTAAGGCGTTCCAGCAAGACCGGCTCACAGCGAAATCCCTCCCGCCGATGGATCAGAGTAACATGGTTGCAAAGTTCTGCCAAGGATAATGCCGACTGCACTGCAGCGTTACCGCCGCCCACAACAGCCACATCCTTACCTTTATAAAAGGCACCGTCGCACACGGCGCAATAGGAAACCCCCGAAAGGGTCTCCTCCCGCTCCACCCCCAAATGGCGGTGGGCGGCGCCGGTGGCCAAAATGATTGTTTTTGCTTGGTAGCGATCATCGTCGGTGGTGGTTACGGTAAACACGCCGTTTTCATAAACGGCACCGTTTACTTCCACCGGCTCGATCTCCCCGCCAAACTGATATACCTGCTCTGCCAGTTTATCGGCGTATTCCACGCCGCTAATACCGAATAAGCCGGGGAAGTTCTCGATCCGGGCAGAGGCGGTGATCTGACCGCCCAGGGCAGTAGATTCCAACAGCAGCGCCTTTTTACCTGCACGGAGCAGGTAGATGGCGGCTGTCATACCGGCGGTTCCGCCGCCGATGATTATTGCATCATACATTCACGTTTACCTTCTTTGTATAGCTGCGGATCTCGGATGCATTGGTCAACTTCTCGATTCCCTCATTGGTCTCCACGATCAAGGTGGGAGCCTTATTGATCTGGTAAGCATCTACCAAAGAACGGTTCTCGGGTGCTTCTGCATCCAGTTTTTCATAGGCAATACCTGCCTGGTCCAGCATGGCGGCAGCCATCTTACAGTTGGGGCAGGTTTTGGTGGTAAAGAGCATTACTCTGTTGCCGCCTACCACTTCCGGCTCGGCATCATTGCAGCCGCAACCGCAGCCATGATACTGGGGTACTTTGGTGGCAGCAATTCTTTGGCTGTAGAGTTTACGATCCTTGAATTCCTGCGCCTTACCGTCGTTCCAGTTCTGAACGGGGCGGTAGTAACCGGTGATCCGGCTGTAAACCTCGGTATTCTCGCCGCAGTGGGGGCACTCATATTCCTCACCGGTGATATAACCGTGATTCTTACATACGGAATAGGTGGGGGACATGGAATAGTAGGGCAGTCTGTAGTTTTCTGCGATCTTCCGCACCAAATCGGCGCAGGACTTCCAATCGGGCAGTTTTTCGCCCATATAGGCATGGAATACCGTACCGGAGGTGTAAAGAGTATGCAGTTCATCCTGCAGATCCAACGCAGTGAAAATATCCTCGGTATAGCCCACAGGCAGGTGGGAGGAGTTGGTGTAGTAGGGGGTGCCGTCCATATTGGCAGTGATGATGCCGGGGAACCGGCCGGTGTCGTGCTTTGCCAACCGATAAGAGGTGGACTCGGCAGGAGTGGCCTCCAGGTTGTACAGATCGCCGTATTGCTCCTGATAATCGGAAAGACGCTCACGCATATGGTTCAGCACGTCTTTCGCAAACTGCTGACCCTCTGCAGTGGTCAGATTCTTTTTCAGCCAGCAGGCGTTCAGAGCAGCCTCGTTCATACCCACCAATCCAATGGTGGAGAAGTGGTTTTCGAAGGAGCCCAGGTACCGCTTGGTGTAGGGATACAAGCCCTCGTTTAAGAACTTGGTGATAACGGTTCTCTTTACATGGAGAGAACGGGCGGAAATATCCATAAGTTTATCCAACCGGGCATAGAATTCCTCTTCGCTGGCTGCCTGGAAAGCAATACGGGGCAGGTTGATGGTTACCACGCCCACAGAACCGGTGCTTTCGCCGGAGCCAAAGAAACCGCCGGACTTTTTCCGCAGTTCACGCAGATCCAGGCGCAGGCGGCAGCACATGCTGCGCACATCGCTGGGTTCCATATCGCTATTGATATAGTTGGAGAAATAGGGAGTGCCGTATTTTGCGGTCATCTCAAAGAGCAATTTGTTGTTTTGGGTTTCGGACCAATCGAAATCCCGGGTGATGGAATAGGTGGGGATGGGATACTGGAACCCTCTGCCGTTGGCATCGCCTTCGATCATGGTTTCGATGAAGGCACGGTTGATCATATCCATCTCTTCCTTACAGTCGCCGTAGGTGAAATCCATCTCTTTACCGCCCACGATAGCAGGCAGATCCTTCAGGTCGTTGGGAACAGTCCAGTCCAAAGTGATATTAGAGAAGGGAGCCTGGGTACCCCAACGGCTGGGAGTGTTAACACCGTAAACAAAGGATTGGATGCAGTTTTTCACTTCCCAATAGGTCAGGTTGTCCACCTTAACAAAGGGTGCCAGGTAAGTATCGAAGGAACTGAACGCCTGCGCGCCTGCCCATTCATTTTGCATAATACCCAGGAAGTTCACCATTTGATTACAAAGGGATACCAGGTGCTTTGCGGGAGCAGAGGTGATCTTGCCGGGAACACCGCCCAAGCCCTCCTTGATCAACTGCTTTAAGGACCAACCGGCACAATAACCGGTGAGCATGGAGAGATCGTGGATATGCACATCTGCATTGCGGTGTGCTTCGGCGATCTCGTTATCGTAGATCTCGCTGAGCCAATAGTTGGCAGTGATGGCACCGCTGTTGGAAAGGATCAAGCCGCCCACCGAATAGGTAACGGTGGAATTTTCTTTTACCCGCCAGTCGGTTACGTTCACATAGCTATCTACCAATGATTTATAATCCAGGAAGGTGGTCTTCAAGTTACGCACCTTTTCCCGCTGTTTCCGATAAAGGATATAGGCCTTTGCTACATCCGCATAGCCGGATTCACTGAGTACAGCCTCTACGCTGTCCTGAATATCTTCCACAGCGATCTTCCCGTCTTTTATCTTGCTTTCAAAATCAGCCGTTACCTTTAATGCCAGCAGATCAATAATGCTGGGGTGGGAATCCCTGCCCGTGGCATCAAAAGCCTTTTGAATGGCTACACTGATCTTGGAAATATTAAATTCTGCGCCCTGCCCGTCACGTTTTACTACACTATACATCTCTAATCCTCCGTCAAATTTATTACATTTTTAAAAAGGTATCGATCCATGCCCGCTTGATCAGCTCGATACCGCCCGCCACCGGGTGCACCCCATCTTTGGTGAGCCGTTCCGGCGCACCCTGGGCTGCTGCCTGATCAAACTTTTCTTGCAGATCCACAAAGGGGAACCCATACTTTTCGGCAATCCGTTTTGCCACCGCACGCCGCTCTGCAACCCCTGCGCTGAATTCCTCCAGCCCCAAGGCTTCAGTGGAGGTGCCGGGCATTACATAGGGCCCCATGATCATGATCTTAAGTTCCGGCAGAGCCTCTTTGATCTCGGTGATCAGCATATCGTAGATCCGCTCAAATTTTTCGGTATCCACGCCATTCTGGTAGGAAAGCTCATGCCACACATCGTTAACACCGATCAACAAACTCATTACATCCGGCTTCAAATTGATAATATCCGCCTTAATGCGGGCGTATACATCCACGATCCGATTTCCGCCGATGCCCCGGTTGATAAACTCGTACTTGCCGGGATAGTCCAGATCCATGGCACCTATCACAAACTTAGGGTAACCTGCGCCCACGCTTTCCGGATTTTTATGATCCCTGCCAGCATCGGTGATGGAATCACCTTGGAATAATACTCTGATCATTTTTAGATCCCCCTTAATTCGGCGGCGGGAACTTGCTCCTGCACGATCCGTAAATATTCCTGCATGGTTTGAAGTTTAGGTGCCGTAAGCGTTTGATTAGGCACCTGCTCCGATTGCTTAAACTGTTGCAAAAAGTACCGTTTGGCACCGGCGATCCATTTGGCAATGGCCGCCAGATCTTCGGGGCGGTGATATTCGTTGATCACGGTGGTGCGGAATTCGTAATCCACTGCGCCAGTCAATAAGAAGGCAACGCTTTCCTCAATGGGGCCCAGCCCCAATTTGGAAAAGCCCACCGTTTCCCCGTAGCGCTCCGGTGCATTTTTAATGTCCATTGCCACATAATCCACCAGCCCCTCTGCCACCAGCTCTTTCAGCCGGGCAGGAAAGCTGCCGTTGGTATCCAATTTAATAGGGTACCCCAGACCTTTGATCTTGCGGAGCAATTCCGGCAGTTCCCGCCGCATGAGCGGTTCTCCTCCGGTGATGGCAACACCATCCAACAAGCCTTTGCGCTTTTCCAGGAAAAGGAGCAACTCTTCCTCCTCCATTAGGGGCGCCGATGGCCCTGCCGCCAGATCAAAATTGTGGCAAAAAGGACACCGAAAGTTACAACCGCCTAAAAAGACCGTACACGCTGTTCTGCCGGGAAAATCCAGCAAAGTGAGTTTTTGAAGGCCCTCGATGGTCATAACATTTCCTTTCTGCTCCATATTTTGTCGTGCAGATATTATTCTACACGATATATATGGGCTTGTCAAGGCTAAAAATACAATATCTTCGGTTTTTTATTTTTACTCAACACAAGATATTGTATATTACGCATAAAACGCAAAAACCGCCCAAATCCGCACGAGGATGCGGTTTTGGGCGGTTTTTTATGCCAATATATTCATTTTTTATTCATTCCATACCACAAAGTGGTAACTATCCAGAATGCGGAAATACTGCGCCAGGCGCTCATACAGAGGGTGGGCTTTTTCACCAAAGGCGGCGTCCACCAATTTACCCAGTTCAATAATATTCATTTTGCCGTCCATAAGCGGCCAAACAAAACTGCCCAGCTCATCCAAATGGATATAGCTTACTTTAGGGCGGGCAAACAGCACCTGGGCGATCCGGTTGACCCAACCGGTGTTATCGATCTCCAGGGTAACCATTCCTTCGGAATTGGCTTTCCAACGCAGGGACTCTGCCCGGGCAGGGACCCGCTCCAGATAGTTTTGCGGAATTACAACTTTCTTTTTCTTCATTATTTAGACTTTTTATTCCAAACAGTAAATTTCAGCAGGCTGAGGATCACCAGGGCAAATACTACCAGGCTACCCACATTGGAAGCCCAAACGGGCAGATTCAGCACACCGGAAAGATCCAACGCACTGCCAACACCGAACACTGCCAGAACAGCCAGCAAAATCCCCACCAAGCCTTCGCCGGCGATCATACCGGAGCAGAACAGAACGCCGTTGTTGATGATGCCCTTCTTCTTATCGCTTTCTTTCATGCGATCAAAGAACAAGCGGATCAAGCCGCCCACCATAATACAGGCGTTCAGCTGAACGGGCAGATATACACCAATAGCAAAGGGAAGCACGGGGATGCCGATCACTTCCACGATCACCGCAATGCACACACCGATCATGATCAAGCCCCAGGGCAGGTTGCCGCCCATAATGCCTTCGATCACCATCTTCATCAAGGTAGCCTGGGGAGCGGCCAGTTCATCGGTACCAAAGCCCCATGCACTATCCAGCAGGTACAGCGTGGCACCAATGGCTAAAGCAGCAGCCACAACGCCAACAATCTCACCGATCTGCTGCTTCTTGGGGGTTGCGCCCAACAGATAGCCGGTTTTAAGATCCTGAGAAGTATCGCCGGCAATGGCGGCTACAATACAGATAATAGAACCAATGGCAATAGCGGCCTGCATCCCGGAGGCGCCGGATTCACCGGTCAGCTTCAAAATCAGGGTGGCGATCAGCAAGGTAGCAATAGCCATACCGGAAACCGGGTTGTTACTGCTGCCCACCAAGCCTACCATACGGGAGGATACGGTGGCAAAGAAGAAGCCAAAGATCACCACGATGATGGCGCCGATCAAAGAAACGGGGATGGCGGGTACCAGCCATACAGCCAGAGTGAGCGCCAAAATAGCGATCAGCACGATCTTCATATTAATATCCTGCTCGGTACGCAAGGAGCCTGCCTTGGCACCGCCGATGCCCTTCATGGCATCCCGGAAGGTACGCACGATCAGGGGCAGGGATTTGATCAGGCTGATAATACCGCCGGCTGCCAATGCACCGGCACCAATATAACGAACATAGGAGCCCCAGATACCGCCCACACCGTCGGCAGCAAAGATCTCGCCAATGGGGGAGGTGCCGGGATACAGGATCAGCTCGGCACCAAAGATCACGATCATGGGGATCAGTACCGCCCAGCTGAGCAAGCCGCCTGCAAACATATAAGAAGCGATGCGAGGACCGCAAATATAACCCACGCTCATTACAGCAGGGTAGATCTGGGTGCCAATGGCACCGGGATAGTTCTTGGTAGTGCCCTCTAAAGAAACCTCACCGGGAACGATCTTCAGTCCGTCAATGATAAACTTAAAGAATGCGGCAAAGCCCATGCCGGCAAATACGGTGGAGGCGTTGGAGCCGCCCTCTTCTCCTGCCAACATGACCTCGGCGCAAGCCTGGCCTTCGGGATACGGCAGTACGCCATGCTCCCGCACGATCAATGCATTCCGCAGGGGGATCATAAAGAACACACCCAGCAGGCCGCCCAGCAAAGCGATCAAGGTGATCTCTAAGATGCCGGGCTTTTTCATTACACCCTCGGATGCCCACAGGAACAAGGCAGGCAGGGTAAAGATCGCACCGGCTGCCAAGGATTCACCGGCAGAACCGATGGTTTGAACCATATTACTTTCCAACACGGAGTTTTTACGCATGATCACACGGATCACACCCATAGCGATAACTGCTGCGGGAATGGATGCCGATACAGTCATACCCACACGAAGCCCCAAATAGGCATTCGCAGCGCCGAATACTACCGCCAGGATAATACCCATGATGATGGAGGTGACCGTCATTTCAGGGGTGATCTTTGCAGCGGGGATATACGGCTTAAATACTTTTTTCTCTTCCATATATTTGCTCCCTTATAAAATCTATTTGTATCAATAGGTGACACAATCTTTTATATGTTATCATACAACGCCTTTTTAGTCAAGGAAAAAAGCAGGCACCCCCAACTACTACCTTTTCATATTTTTTAAATATGCTATAATGTGAAAAGAAAATTTTATATTATATAATGTAAAAAATGCTATATTTTGGTAAAAAGCCACGAATGAATGCCCAAAATCACAAAAAAATTGCATTTTTCGTCAGTTAACGAATTTCATTGTCCTATATTTTTACAAAAGCGTATTAATTTTGTATACTCCTTGCCAAGAATTGATTAAAATATAAACAAGTGAGGTGAAAAAGCATGGATACCAAATTTATTCGTGACCGCATCACGCAGCTCCGCCTGCAAAAAGGTGTTTCCGAATACCGGATGAGTTATGACTTGGGGCATAGCCGCAGTTATGTTTATAACATTTCTTCCGGTAAAGCACTGCCTCCTCTTTCGGAATTCTTATCGATCTGCGAATATTTCGGCGTAACACCCCAGCAGTTTTTTGACGAAGGAACACAATACCCCACATTGATTCAAACTGCTCTTGGCGAGATGCAAAAGCTCAACGAAGAAGACCTGCAATTGGTGATCAAAAATATCCAGCGTTTGGCAAAAGACTACTAACTTTATTTACCTAATATAAAAAGGAGATGCTGTGCATCTCCTTTTTGCTTTTTTATTTTCCAATTACCGGAACTGCAAACAAAGCGGGCTGAGGTCTGCCGGGGCAGTCCATCTCCACCAGGATTCGATTCATTGCCTTCAGTTCTTCATTGGCGGTTACGGTGAAACTCCAAGTTTCTGCCATAAGATTTTTATGGTCCACATACAATCTGCCTCTTGTACGGTCGGTTGTTACCCCTTCCGGCAAGAGAAGGCGAATATCAAAGACCAGCGGGCTGGGCATTTTGTTATACACATTCAGGGTTACGGTAACCTGCTCTCCGGGCAATAATTCCGGCAATTTATCATAGTCTACCCGTGCACGAATCAGTGCATTATTCCACACATCAATGCAGTAACGGGAACGAGCCAAAGGATTTTCATCGCAATCCATCCGACGTTTTTTGCTGTTGATTGCATATTCCTGAATATTGCTCAGATCTGTTTCTCCATCGGTAAACTCGGCGGGGATCTGGTTCGCAGTTAACACGGTGGGGATCATCTCCATTACCCTTTGGGTAAGGGTGGCGCAATCGTTAAGAGTTGCCACCCGCCGATAGGAACGATCCACCGAAATGGTAACGATCTTTTCTCCAATATATTCTGCCCAATCCTGGGGAATACCTGCGGTACCATAGAAAATTCCCAAGAAGGCACCCACGGTAGCGGCAGTACAGTCGGTATCATCGCCACAGTTTACTGCGTAAAGCATGGATTTTTTGAAATCGCCTTCGCCGTACAGCAAACCCAAAACCACATATCCCACGTTGGCAGGAGCCTGGAACCAACCCAGATCTTCGCTGTCTTTTACCAGGGCGTTGCGCACATCCTTCCAATCGTCGCCCCGATCGTAGCCTTCCATTACCAGGCGAATGCTGCGGGCAACTCGGCTTTCTGCGGGAATAGCAGCCAGCGCCTCTTCGATTACGCCCCGAATATCGGTGGCAAAGAACGCAAGGCTTTCCAAAGTGGCGGTAAACTGCTCTGCCACGGTACCTTCGCCCATGCCATGATCCACACAGGCATCTTCAAAGGCGTAGCGGCGGGCAACATGGGGAAAACCCGGAGCCAGGCAAGCCCAGATTTCGGAACGGATCCAGGCACCATTGGACTGGCGCCATTTTTCGTTGTGATATTCACCGCAAAGGGGCGGCAATAAACCGGCTTTCATATTGGCCTTTCCAATGCCGTATTCATTCCAATGGGGCGGCAGGTAATTGATCCAATATTCTCCCAGTTCCCGTGCGGTAAGCTGGTAGGGACCAACCTCCTCCATGGCGCACAGCCAGATCAGCTGCAAATCCAAATCGTCGTTGGGCAAGGGATCGCCTTTTTCGGTAACAAATCCCTTAATATCCAGCAGTTCCTTCTTTCCTTCAAAAGGACCGCCAATGGTGCCGCCGATGTTTTTGCCGATCCAGCAGGCATGGATCTTATCTTTGATCATTGCTCGATTTAATTTAACCATGGTTCTCCTCCTATAAAAACAAAAAAATTCTTGTGCTAATTGTAGCACAAGAATTTTTTTGTCTCAATGTTACTCTTTTACCTTTATTTGTCCTCTTTTTTTACTTTGATGATCGCGTTGCGGTATTCCTGGGGTGTTTTGCCGTTTTTCTCTTTAAAGAGTTTAAAAAAGGCATTGCGGCTGCTGAATCCGCATTGCTCTGCCACCTCTTCCACCGAAAGGGAGGTTTCCTCCAGCAAGGAGCATGCCTTTTCAATTCGGCTTTGGCTCACAAATTCTGTAAGGGTCATGCCGTAATGCTCCTTAAACAGCCGGCTGAAATAAGAGGGGTTATAGAAACAACTGCGAGAGAGCTCCTCCAAAGAAAGTTTTTCGGCGCAATGATCCCGGATATATTGCAAAAAATCCGGGGTAAGAGAAAAGGTTTCTTCCTGCTTGCCCGCCGACATTTTTCGAAAGATCATGGTTAGAAGCACACTGATCTGGGCTTTCAGCACCGTTTCAAAGCCGATCTCCTTTGCCTGCTGCTCTTCATACATCTCCCGGATCAACCGTTCCAGTCGGCTACGTTCCCCGCCGTGGAAATGCACCAGCGGGTTTTTTCGGTCGATCTCCTGCTGAAAGGCAGAAAAACCGGAAAGGGTAAGCAGCTCAAAGGCGTTTTCTGAATCAATGAGTTTTTCACTGATCCATTCCGGATCGATCAAAATATCCCAAAGTTCCATTTCCCCATCGGCTTTAAAATAGTGGGTCTGACGATAGTTAATAAATAACATGGAGCCCCGGCGCACCCGGTATTCCACCCCGTTGATCCCATGGACTCCGGTGCCATTCATAACATAAACCACTTCAATGAACTCGTGGAGATGTTCCGGCTCGTTGGTTACTTTGTGGGGCAAAACGACCATTCCGGAGCCGGAGATCAAAATTTTTTCCTTTTTATATATTTTCAAGCCCTTACTCCTTATTTGTTTTCCAAGGTGGAAACCAGCAGATTCTGATCTGCCAGATAATCGTAAAGGTAGGTATTTACTCGGGGGTCTTCTCCTTGGGCATACTTTTGGTCGCAGAGCAGGTAAAAGGTGTCGCTTTCCCCATCTTGAATATAAGGGTTACGGATCGCCTTCACCGAGCCGGTTGCAGGAGCAAAACCTCCGGCATAGATCACTCTGTCTCCCACAGCCAGCACAAAGATGTCCCCTGCATCAGCCTGGAACAAAGCACTGCCCCCGTTGGTTTGACCGCCGGTTACGGCAACGTCCTTTAGCTGCACCCGATGCTCCTCCCACAGCCAACCGGAAAGATCCTCGCCGGTATAGGCCACTCTGCCTTTCATTTTGGCAGTTGTCAAAAGGGAATTATCCACCATGGAGGCGGTAACTGCCTCGCCGGGGACCACATAAAACACCAGATCCTCTTTTGATTTTTTACAGCCGCTCAAAGTAAAAAACAAAGCCAAAACTGCTGTAAAAGCAATGATTTTTTTCATAAATATGCCTCTTTATTTTAAGGTATAGTTTACCATGGTACCGTCTGCCTTTTGCTGTACTGCCGCTGTAAGGGCTGCATGGTCTGCGCCGAAATCCAAATACAAAACTGCACCGTTTTGCAACTGATAGGCATCACGATAGTGATTCTCATTTCCCTCCAGCCAATCGGGCTCTCCGTAACGGCGGTAGAATTCAGCAGGCTTGGTATTCTTTTTCAAGGAAGTAAACACCTGCTGATTACGGGTGGTGCGAATAAAGCCGGAAGCCTTTTTTGCCGGCTCCCATTTTCCCAAATAGTCGGCAATTGCGGTGCCCTTGGTCTGCCGCACTGCCCGCAACTTGGTGCGCTCATAGCCGTAATCCAAATAAAGACTGCTACCGTCTTCCATCACGTAAACATCCACGATATAACTATCAGCAGAAAAATCCACGGAACTGAAATAATTGGGCTTGCCCAAGGCAGAAACCACCGTTTCCCGCTCCGCGTCCGACTTTAAGATCTGATCCGCCATATCGTAGCTATACCGTTTAGAGGAAAAATACTCGTTTACGGCAGTTTGAGGCGCTTCCACCTCCGGGTGATCCAATTCTTCTTCGTTGGTTTCGGATCCTTGTTCCGTAGTATCGGTGGTTTCTTCCGTGCCGGAGGATGTATAATTTTTAATAATACCCAGGGTATTTAAATAAGCAAACAGATCTTGTTTCTTTCCTGCCACATCGGTAAAGAGGGCGCTTTTGATCTTCTCCCCGTCGGTATAAACCAGTTCCAAAACAGAACCGTCTGCCAGTCGGTAGGTTTCGGTATCGGCATTGCTTACAATAAAGCTATGGGGGCTGCCCAAAGCTTCTTTTACCGCATCCCGGTCAGTTCCCGGGCGCAATTCATAAAGATCCTGCAAGGTAAGGGCACTCTTTTGGCTCACGCCGAAATTGGTGCCGGCGCTATTCTCCCGTTCCTGCAGCACCGCCGATTTATGACAGCCGCACAAGCCGCACAGCATCGCACAGATCAATACGCCTGCGATCCATCTATATTTCATTTGAGCATCTCCAATCTTGCTTTACTCTGTTCCCCATCCTTTTGGATCTGCAAAAACAATTCTTCTTCGTTTTGAAATTTCATTTCCCGGCGCAGGTAGGATTTTAGTTCCACCCGGATCTCCTTTCCGTAAAGATCCGGCACTTCGCACAGGATATGGGCCTCCACATTGGGTTCCCCATTATTTTCAACCGTGGGGCGTACCCCCACATTGGCGGCGGCAGGGTAACGAACGCCCTCCACCTCTACCCAGGCGGCGTATACGCCGTAAGGGGGTAGCAACTGTTGTTGGGACACCGGTAGATTAACCGTTGGCAACCCATAGCGGCGGGCAAGCCCTTTCCCATGGCACACATTGCCCATGAGGCAAAAGGAATGACCCAGGCGTTCTTCTGCCGCCTCCAGTTCCCCCTGCTCCAGATGCTTGCGGATAGCAGAGGAACTGATCCGCACATCGTCCACAGTGGTATAATTCAGTTTCTTAACAGCGATTCCCCGACTGATCAAGGTAAATTCATTGCCGCCCCGATCTTTACCAAAGTGAAGATCCGGACCGCACACCAGGCCAACCACCTGCAATTCCTCTTTCAGAAACTGCTCCACAAAGGTTTCGGCAGGCATCTCCTTAAACTGTTCAAAGCTTAAGGTCTGCCAGTGCTCCACCCCGTATTGCTTAAAATACCAGCCACGCATGGCATCGTTGGTGATCACCTGTTTTCCCTTGGTGTTGCAATCAAAGGAAAGCACCATTGCCTCGGCATGCAGCGACTCCGCCCATTCTTTCAATTGGCAAAGGATCTGCTGATGACCTCGATGTACACCATCGAAATCGCCCATTGCAATCACACGGTTTCCTGTCATAAATGTGTTACGATCTTAAATAAGACCTCTCCGTCTTTCTCAAATTTATGCCCCAATCCCACAAGTTCCTCATGTTTATACACGGTACAAAGGGTATCGGGAACATTTTTTAGTTTTTTAACCGAAATTTCGCATCCGTTACGCATTAAGGTGGCAAAGAAATCCTGGGGCTCAAAGCGGGGCAAAAAGTCCAGCGCCTTTTCCACCGGGATCAATCCATCGGCATTTCCCTGCTCCAGCATTGCCATCAAACTTTCTAAAGGGATCGCATCCTCCACCGAAAAGCGCCCTGATCGTACCCGGCGTAGGGCCGACATGGTACCCAGGCACCCAGCCGCCTCTGCAAGATCCATAAACAAGCTGCGGATATAAGTACCCTTGGAGCAATCCACCGCCAACACCGCTTCCATTTTTTCGGCATCGTAGGAGAGCAGTTCCAGCCGATGGATCTCCACCGTGCGGGCGGGCACTTCCACTTCTTTACCGGCTCTTGCCAATTTATAAAGGGGCACGCCGTTTACCTTAATGGCGGAATATGCCGGCGGCCGCTGGCCGATCTTGCCGGTAAAACGGGGCAGCAACGCCCGTAATTCTTCTTCCGAGGGCATGCCCTCCTGCTCTCCCAGCACGGTGCCGCTAATATCACCGGTATCGGTACACAAGCCAAAACGCAAGGTTCCTATGTATCCCTTGCGCCCTCCGGTAAAAAGTTCGCAAAGTTTTGTGGAGCGCCCCACCATCACCGGCAAAAGACCGGTGGCAAGGGGATCGAGGGTACCGCTGTGACCGCACTTTTCTCCGGTCAATCGGCGGATCCGTGCCACCACGCCGAAGGAGGTCATATCCGCCGGCTTATCGATCAAAAATACTCCGTTCATCGTTTCTTTACTCCATTGCACGCAAAATGGCTTGAACCATCCGTTGCTCGGTTTCGTTATAGGTGCCCTCCATGGAACAGCCTGCCGCCTGGCAGTGACCGCCGCCTCCGAAAAGGGCGCACACTTCCCCGCCATGCACGGTGCCGTCGGTACGCAAAGAAACCTTATACTCCCCTGCCGCAAGTTCTTTAAAGGTAGCGGCCACAGCCACCCCTTCAATTTGACCGGGCAAGGAGGAGATCGTTTCCAGCTCATCTGCCCCGGCACCGGTCTGCGCCAGCATTTCTTGGGAGATCAGCATGGTTACCACCTTGCCGCCGGCAAAATAACGTAAGGTTTCCATTGCCAGGCGGTTGAGTTCAAACTCTGCCTTACTTTTGGTTTGGAACAACCATTTATTCAACGCTCTGACATCGAAACCGGTTTCCATTAATTCTGCCGCCGCACGGTGGGTGCATGCGGTGGTATTACCATACTTAAAGCAGCCGGTATCGGTGGCAATGGCAGTATAAAAGGCTTCCGCTGCTTTGGCAGAAAGTCCCTCTAAATAGGTTGCCAGTTCCACCATGATCTCGCCGGCAGCCCCCGCCCGGCTATCTACATAGTTCATCTTACCGTAGTAGGGGTTGGTGGCGTGGTGATCTATCACCACATCTGCTTGCAACGCCAGTTCTTTATAGTCCCCTGCCATGTCCGGAGATGCAATATCCACGCAAACGATCCCACCTTCAGGGGTGCCGCACAAACGCTCTTCTCCCCCGCTCAAAAAGCGGTAGCGGGGAGAAACCGGATCGGCGCACAGCACCGTTACCTCTTTCCCCAACCCTTCCAAAAGGGCTTTTAATCCAAAGGCGCAGCCCAAAGTATCCCCATCGGGGCGCACATGGCAAAGGAGGGTCAGTTGTTGCTGACCCTTCAAAAACGCTGCTATTTCGATAAGCGAATTATTCTTGTTCCTCATCGTTCTCTTCTCCGGTGCCGTTCAGCCCCAATTCATGAAGCTTCTGATTGATATGCATGCCGTACTTAATAGACGGATCAATGTGGAAGCTGAGTTCCGGGGTATAGCGCAGTTTCAGCCCCCGGGACAGAGCGCCCCGGATATAATTGCCGGAGGATTTCAGCCCCCGCAACATCTCAGTTTCGTTGCCGTTCAGCGCTGACACAAACACCTTACATTCCTTTAAGTCGCCGGTGGTTTCCACCGCCGTAATGGAAATTAGCGAGGGAACCCGGGGATCCTTCACCGTGGGAAGGATCCGGGCAAGTTCCTTACGAATTTCCTCGTTCACACGTTCAATACGATGTGCCATTATTCTTTAATCTCCTGCATTTCGAAGGCTTCTACCATGTCGCCCTCTTTCAGATCGTTGTAATTCTCGATGGTCAAGCCGCACTCAAAGTTTTCCAACACTTCCTTGGCATCGTCCTTAAACCGCTTCAAGGATGCCAAAGCGCCCTCAAAGATCACCACATTATCACGGATCAGGCGGATGGAAGCATTACGAACCAGCTTGCCGCTCTTTACATAGCAGCCGGCAACGGTTCCCACGCCGGAAACCTTAATGGTTTGACGCACTTCGGCGGTACCCAGTACCACTTCCTTAAACTTAGGCGCCAGCATACCCTTCATGGCCGCCTCGATCTCTTCGATACAATCGTAGATCACACGGTACAAGCGAATATCCACATTTGCCTTTTCGGCAGATGCCTTTGCATTGGCATCGGGACGGATATTAAAGCCCACGATGATCGCACCGGAAGCCTCTGCCAACATAACGTCGCTTTCGTTAATACCGCCAACGCCGCTGTGGATCACCCGTACCCGCACCTCTTCGTTGGTGAGTTTTTCCAAGGAGGCTTTCACTGCCTCGGCAGAGCCCTGAACGTCGGCCTTCACAATGATGTTCAGGTCTTTCATATTGCCCTCCTGGATCCGGGAGAACAGATCGTCCAAAGATACCTTATACTGGTTCTGGGATGCCAATTTCTGATCGCTTTTCCGCTGTTCTGCCAGTTCCCGTGCCAGGCGTTCGTCTTCTACCACAAAGAAATCGTCGCCCGCCTGGGGCACCTCTGCCAAACCGATGATCTCCACCGGGGTAGAGGGGCCGGCAGTTTTTTGTTTACGGCCCTTATCGTCGGTCATGGCACGGATCTTACCCACTGCCGTGCCGGCAATAATAGTATCTCCCATGTTCAAAGTACCGTTCTGTACCAGCACCGTAGCCACAGAGCCTCTGCCCTTATCCAGCTTGGCTTCGATCACCGTACCCTTTGCCAATCGGTTGGGGTTGGCTTTCAGATCCCGCATTTCGGCAACCAACAGTACCATTTCCAAAAGGGTATCGATACCGTCGTGCTGCAAAGCAGAAACGGGCACGCAAATGGTGTCGCCGCCCCAGGCTTCGGGAACCAGTTCATACTCGGTCAACTCCTGCATTACCCGATCGGGGTTTGCGGTAGGTTTATCCATTTTATTGATGGCCACGATAATGGGAATTTCAGCAGCCTTAGCATGGTTGATGGCCTCTACTGTTTGGGGCATGATGCCGTCGTCGGCAGCTACCACCAAAATGGCAATATCGGTAGCCAGGGCGCCACGGGCACGCATGGCGGTGAATGCCGCATGTCCCGGAGTATCCAGGAAGGTAATATCCTCCCCGTTGCACTGTACCTTATAAGCGCCGATATGCTGGGTAATGCCGCCTGCCTCACCGCTCACCACATTGGCGTTGCGAATAGCATCCAGCAAGGAGGTCTTACCGTGGTCAACGTGACCCATTACTACCACTACCGGGCAGCGTTTTTGCAATTCTTCTGCTGCATCTTCACGGTCGTCGATCAGGCGATCCTCAATGGAAAGGATCACTTCCTTTTCCACCTTAATATCGAATTCCTCGGCTACCAGATATGCGGTATCATAGTCGATGATCTGGGAGGCAGCGGCCATGATGCCCAAGGACATCAGCTTTTTCACCACCTGCGCCACATTCACCTTCATCCGCAGTGCCAGTTCGCCCACAGAGATCTCGTCGGGAACCAAAATCTTCATTTTTGCTTGCTTTCTTTGCAATTCAATTCTCTTCAAGCGCTCTGCCTCGGTTTCTTTCTTCTTTTTCATGCCATACTGACCTTGGCGCTGCCAATCCTTTTTCTTTTGGATCTTCTGCTTGGAAGCGCCGGCGGTGTTCCGGTTTTCATGGCTGCTGGCGAGGTCCATCAGCTTATCGTCGTATTTACCCAGGTTTACATCCTGGGCACGGGTATCAACCACACGCACGGTGCGCTCATAGCTTTGCACCTGGCGAGGACCCTTTTCCTTTTTCTTGGGTTGCTGCACCGGCTTTACGGGTGCAGGCTTTTCTGCAGGCTTGGGCGCCTCTTTTTTAGGTTGCGGCTTTTGCACCGGTTTTTCTGCCAATTTTTGCGCCGGTGCCGGCTTGGGTGCGGGCTTAGGCTCCGGCTTGGGCTCTGCCTTGGAGATCAGGCGAGGGCCTGTTTTCTTGGGTTCCTCTTTTTTAACCTCTTCAGCCTTGGGCACCTCTTTCTTGGGCGCCTCCTTTTTAGGCTCGGGCTTTGCCCCTTCCGGATCGGGACGGTTTGCCAGTTCAAAATAGGCGTTAAAGTCCTTCACTTCGTTTTTCTTGGTATAGTAATTGAACAAATAATCCAATTCTCTTTGGGTCAGCACTGCCATGTGGGTGCGTTCCTTGGTTTCCAAGCGATCCAGCAACTCCATGATCTCTGCACTTTTAAGACCCATATCTTTTGCAAATTCATGCACTCTGTATTTCTGATCCAAAATTATTTACCCCCTTCGATGGATTGCGCCAGGCTACGGGCAAACCCCCGCTCGGCAACTCCGATGATCCCCACCGGTTTTGTGCCGATACTGGCGCCAAGTTGGTCCTTGGTATAAGGTAGGCGGTATAAGGGAATTTCCCATTCCTCCGCTGCTTGTTGTACATTTTTGCAGGTTCTGGGTGCACAATCCTCTGCCAGCAGCAGAAGTGCGGTGTTCCCAAGCCCCGCCATTACCATATCAAAACCGTAATTCAGCTTTCCCGCCCGGCGGGCAAGCCCCAGTGTTGATAAAAACTTATTCACGTTCCATCAGCTCCTTTTGAAGCTGCAGATAAACCTCTTCCGGAACCTCACGGGCAAAACCACGGTCCAACGCCCGGGTCTTGGTGAGTTTCTTTACACATTCCGGCTCCCGGCAAAGGTAAGCCCCCCTGCCCGGCGCTTTGCCGGTAACATCCACCGAAATGGCACCCTCTTTATTGAGCACCACCCGGCACAGTTCCCGTTTGGGTTTCATTTCTCTGCAGCAAAGGCACATCCGCATTGGTATTTTACGTTCTTTTGCCAAAGCTTAATCACCCACTTTGGAAAGCGGCTTAATATCGATTTTATAGCCGGTCAGTTTTGCGGCAAGGCGGGCATTTTGCCCCTCTTTACCAATAGCCAGGGAGAGTTGATCATCGCTTACCACGACCACGCAGGTTTTAGTATCTTCATCGGCAGCCACGCTCAAAATTTTGGCAGGTGCCAGAGCAGAAGCAATGTAATCTTCGGCGTTTTCGCTGTAGCGGATCACATCCACCTTTTCCCCTTTCAACTCTTCGCAGATCTTGGTAATACGGGCACCCCGGCTACCAATACAGGAACCCACGGGATCCACATTCTCATCCTGGGAAGAAACAGCAATCTTGGTGCGGCTGCCTGCCTCACGGGCAATGGCATTCACCTCTACGGAACCATCGAAGATTTCGGGCACTTCCAGTTCAAACAACCGTTTTACCAAGCCGGGATGGGTACGGGAAATGAGTACCTGGGGTCCTCTTTGGGCTTCACGTACTTCCACCACATAGATCTTTACAAAATCACCGGGGTTGAGCACCTCGCCGGGGATCTGTTCGTTTTTAATAAGCATGGCCTGGCTCTTGCCAATATCCAAAATCGCATTACCGTTGGGCTCTACCCGATTTACGGTGGTGGTGATGATCTCGCTTTCCTTACTGTTGAACTCCTGATACAGCAAGCCACGCTCACCATCACGAATACCGTGGATGATCACCTGCTTTGCGTTTTGAGCGGCAATACGACCAAACTCCTTGGTTTTAATCTCCACCTTGGCTTCGCTGCCCAGCTTTAGCCGCTTGGAAACGGTATCGTGGGCTTCCTCCAAGGAGATCTCCAGCACCGGATCGGTCACGGTTTCTACCACGGTTTTCTTTTGCATCAGTTTGATCTCGTTTTTCTCCCGGTTTACGATCACCTCTGCATTATCAGCAGTGCCGTAGGCCCGTTTGGCAGCGGCCAACAAAGCAGCCTCTACCTTTTCGATCATGTAATCGGCAGGAATACCCTTTTCTGCCTCGATCAGATCCAATGCCTTAAAAAATTCTGCGTTTTTCATTGTTTTTTCCTTCTTCCTCCTAAATATCTATCAGTCTGTTTTTACGAAAAATCCACCCAGGGACGGATCAGCCTTGCATCCTTAACAGCAAAGGCTATTTCCACACCCTTGGCATCAATGGTAAAGCTGCCGTTTTCATAAGCGATAAGCCGCCCCACCCAATAATCACTGCCCTCTTGGGGGCGGTGCAATTTCACTTCGATCATCTCGCCCATGAAATAAAGAAAATCCTTTTCCTTTTTTAAAGGGCGATCCAACCCCACCGAAGAAACCTCCAAATAGTAGTGATCCTTGATCAGATCTGCTTCGTCCAGCAAAGGATCCACGGCCCGG
The DNA here is from genome assembly GCA_045538295.1 of Eubacteriales bacterium. Lineage (GTDB taxonomy): Bacteria > Bacillota > Clostridia > Oscillospirales > QAKW01 > QAKW01. Next base: position 1,491 of record JAZSRD010000034.1, on the reverse strand, counting down.
GACATGGCCTCGCAATCCTCAATGGCGATCCCCTCTTCCTTGGTGATATACAGCCGCAAGAAATAATCGGGTCCCTCTTTTACATATTCCACATCAAAGAGTTCGTAACCCAGGTTCTCTGCCACCGGCTTTGCCAAGGCTTCTACCTTTGTTGCGATATTTTCTTTCATACGGTTCTCCTTTCGAGCAAAAGGTAAGGAGGTTCGTTTTCGCGAACCTCCTTGTTATTCAAACTATACATAGTATACCACGGTGTTTCAAAAAATGCAAGTCTTTTTTATTTATATAGGATAGCACCGTTTTTTTACAGGTGTTTTCGGATCTCCTTTGCCAGCTGCTCCCCGTACCACAAATGCCCCATATCGTTTGGGTGCAGTACATCTGCCACAAAGAATGTGGGATCGTGAGGAACCAATTCCATGCCGGGGATTACGGTATAGCCATATTTTTCCGCCTCGGCTTTTATAAGCTCTGTAACGCTTTCAAAAGAGCCTGCCTTTTTATCGGTAGCCAGATAGTTGCCCCGCCAAATGGGCGTTGCCACAAATACCTTGGCATTGGGATACCGCTCTGCAAGCCCTTTCATAAAGCCGGCAAGGTTCTTTTCCAGTTCCTCCCGGGTGGCACCGTTCCAATCGTTGGTGCCATAGGTAACCGTTACCAGATCCGGTTCCACTCCGTCATCCACCGTAAGCAGAGCAGGATTAAAACGATCGCCGCCGATGCCCTTATTAACCACCGCGGCATCCAGCACCGTAGCCATGCGGTTTGCGTAGGAAAGGGAGGGACAAACCGCATCATACCCTTGGGTAATGGAATCCCCGTAGCACACCATGGTGTACTGATGGGCGCAGGGCTTTGCATAGGTGGCATCCGCCAGTTCCACATCGCCGATGGCCATGCCAAATAAATTGGGAAGATACAGCGTAAGCTTCTTTTCCCCCGCCGGCAGATCCATACGGAATTCCCCTTCCCAATCGTCTGCCAGGTCCTTGGCCTCCATGTGGTTTATAAGCACATCGTTTACATATACATCAAACCGGCAGAAATGCCGGGAGGAACAGCGTTTTGCCTCAAACCGAAACCCAATGGATGCGGCATCGGTCTCGCACTCCAGCCGCACACCGGCAGTGGCAAAGGTTTTAGTATAAAAATCTTCGTTGTTATGCACTGTCAGGTAGGTTTCTGCCTGCTCAGCAGTGAAGCGGTAAAAATGGAACAATCCATCCCGCAATTCCATTTCCACAGCGCCAACAACCAGATCCTTCATTTCGTCAATCGTTAAGAACATATCCTTCTCTCCTTTACCACTCTAGGCTGATCACATCGCCATCGTAAAGTTTTTGGGCGTTTTCCAAAATCTTATCCACATTTAAGGTGCTGACCCAAAAATGACCGGAGCCGTTCAGTTCACAGAAGCACTTCAGCTCAGTTACGGAATAGAATTTCATCACTTCGGTCTTTCCGTTTTGCAAGGTGAATTCAACGGTG
>JAZSRD010000086.1:0-3269 GCA_045538295.1 Eubacteriales bacterium | reverse complement strand
AAGTACTACACCGTAAGCTATGCCTCCGGCAGAAAGAGTGTGGGTAAATATAAGGTTACCGTTAAGTTCAAGGGGAACTACAGCGGAGAAAAGACCCTTACCTTTACCATTAACCCCAAGGCAACCAAGGTAACCTCCCTGAAGGCGGGCACCAAGGCCTTTACCGTGAAGTATTCCAAGCAAACCTCGGGAGCGGGCTACGAGATCCAGTACAGCACCTCCAAGAGCTTTAAGAGTGCAAAGGTTGCAAAGATCAGCAAGAATAAAACGGTTTCCAAAACCATTAAAAAGCTGAAGGCTAAAACCACCTACTATGTGCGTGTCCGCACCATTAAAAAGGTGGGTAAAACAACCTATAAATCCGCCTGGTCCAGCGCCAAAAAGATTAAAACGAAATAAAGCGTAAAAGGAACAAATATCCCCCCGCTACACGGGGGGATATTTATTATTGCAATCTGTATGGGAGTTAGTTATAATGAAAGTAATATAGAGTGGGTAGGGTGACAAGAGTTGAACCTGTTACGGTTTCTCTTGCCCCCTTTTCTCGCCTTGCTTGCGTTCATTTTTGTAAGGCGACAGCCTTACTGCAAATTTCACACTTCGCCTTTCGAAAAAAGTTGACAAAGAGAAACTCTGCGACCTGACAGATTAATAATTTTTCGGAGGGGTGAAGCCGAAGAGCACAGTAATACTGCCGTATTACAAGCGATGAGGCAAGAAAAAACAAAAAATTATTATTTGTCAGGCGTGACGAGTTCAACTCTTGTCACCCTAATCATGGTAAAAAAAGGAGAATAACTATGAACAGAGCAGAGCAAGCAAAAGCATATTTTGAAGAAGGATATAACTGTTGCCAGGCAGTAGTGCTGGCCTTTGCCGACGAATTGGGGCTTGATCCCCAAACCGCCCTTGCCATCGCCTCTTCCTTTGGAGGCGGTGTTGGCCGTTTAAGAGAAGTTTGCGGTGCGGTAAGCGGAATGTGTATTGTGGCAGGCGCCAAATTCGGGTATACCGACCCCAAAGCCACCACCGAAAAAGCAGACCACTACCAACTGATTCGTCAGCTGGCGAAAGATTTTGAAGAAAAAAATGGCTCTATTATCTGCAGGGTTCTCACCGGCTTGGAAAACAACACCCATATTCCGGAACCCCGCACCGAAGAATACTACCAAAAGCGTCCCTGTGCCGATCTTGTTTACGATGCGGCAGACCTTTTGGAAAAAATGTTGGATCAATAACCTACACGTATCAAATGGCACAACGAAAATTTTTCGTTGTGCCATTTGTTGCAATTTTATTAAAAATAATATATAATCGAAAAAAACAAAGGAGATTATCTATGGCTATTTCTACCGTATGTTTCGGCCAAAGCGCCGAGAAAATCAAACCCATGCACGCCACCAATAACGGTCCGTCTTTAAATCTCGAAAAATACAATGGCGGAAATGTCTCTATAACAAACTGTAATCTGGATCTTTTTAAAGATGCCGGCATCCCCTTTGCTCGCACCCACGACGCATCCTTTCACCCGGCGTACGGCTTGGAGCATACCGTAGATGTTCACATGATCTTTCGGGACTTTGAAAAAGACGAAACCGATCCTGATGCTTATGATTTTACCTTAACCGACCATTATGTGAAATGCTGTGAACTGAGCGGAACTAAGGTTTTCTACCGTCTTGGCTCCCGCATTGAGCACGAGCCCAAAAAATACGGCACGCTTCCTCCCCCGGATTTTCACAAATGGGCACGGATCTGCGAGCATATCATCCGCCACTTCAACGAGGGCTGGGCAGATGGCTTTCATATGGGCATCGAATATTGGGAGATCTGGAACGAGCCGGATTTAGATCCCGATGACAGCACCGATAAACGCACCTGGGGCGGCTCCCAGGCACAGTTCTTTGATCTGTATGAAATTGCCGCCAAGCATTTAAAGACTTGCTTCCCCCGGTTAAAGATCGGCGGTCCCGCCGTCGCCGGCAATATGGAATGGGCCGCACAATTCTTGGCAGAAATGCAAAAAAGAAATGTGCCCATGGACTTTTTCTCCTGGCACCGCTACGCCTGCGAAATAGAAAAAATGGCAACAAGAGCCAAAGATGTGCGAGAACTCATGGATCAGCACGGCTATAAGGATGCTGAAAGTATCCTGAACGAATGGAACTATGTGCAAGGCTGGCATGGAGAAGAACTTGTTTATAGCCAAAAACACCATTGGACCATGAAGGGTGCAGCGTTCACCCTTTCCGCCATGTGCGCATGCCAGCAAGCCCCAGTGGATATGCTGATGTATTACGATGCCCGCCCCACCCCCACTTGGAACGGAATGTTCGATCCGGTGGCTGTGGGTATCCCCTTGAAGGGCTACTATCCCTTCCCCATGTTCAACGAACTGTATAAGCTCCAAAATGCAGTGGCTTGTGAAGGCGAACGGAACCTCTATTTAGCTGCCGCTGAAAAGGATGATTCTGCAGCCGTTGTTCTCTGCCACTATAATAACGATGACTCCACCGGCGAAAAGCCCATGACCCTGGATCTGCAAGGCTTTTCTTCCCCCAACGGCGTTCAGTTGGAGTGCTACCTGCTGGACGAAAACCATTCAATGGAAAAAGTACAGACCTTCACCTATTACGGCGATCGCTTTGTCTGGGAAACAGAGCTTCCTAATTTTACTTGCTATTTGCTGAAATTGAAAAAACTGTAAAATAAAGACCACCCAGATTTGGGTGGTCTTTTCTTTGGTGCACCTTCAGTAGCAGGCGTTAGATGAAAGCCTCCGGGGGAGGGTTTCATAGCCTGCGGGTCCCTGCGAGCGAAAACACGAGGGCTATGCACGAAGTTTTTCGCCGTTCTAAGAAAACTTGTTTTTCTTAGAAAAGGTGCACCAAAAGAAAAAAGACCGCCTATATTGTGAGGAAGTGCACCTTCAGTAGCAGGCGTTTAATAGAAGGCTCCGGGGGAGCCTTCTATAGCCTGCGGGTCCCTGCGAGGCAAAACGCGAGCAGTAAGAAGCGATGCTTTTGCCCGTCCGATCGAAGGGAGGAAAGGTGCACCAAAGAAAAAAGACCGCCTATATTGAGAGGAAGTGCACCTTCAGTAGCAGGCGTTAAATGAAAGGCTCCGGGGGAGCCTTTTATAGCCTGCGGGTCCCTGCGTGACAAAACACGAGCAGTAATGCGAAGTTTTTCTCCGTCCGACTGGAGGGAGGAAAGGTGCACCAAAGAAAAAAGACTACCATACGGTAGTCTTTTTTCTTTGGTGCACCT
>JAZSRD010000079.1:0-3421 GCA_045538295.1 Eubacteriales bacterium | reverse complement strand
ATAGAGGAAGAATATACTGATTTTATTAAAAAAAGCAAACCTTTCTAACGGAAAGGTTGGCTTTCAGCGTGTCAAAGAACACTGCTTTGCCATCTTTGACACGTTGATGAGACTCTCAAAAATGTTTCCGAATTCGTCAAACCGGTCTCGTCGGCGTACATAGGTACGGTAGAGGGCGGTTTGACGGATAGCAGAAAATTCCAATAAAATCCGCATCTCCATGCGGATTTTTTCCTTTTAAAGAAAACAAGGAAAAAGAATGATACATCTTTCTCCTTCTTGATTTATTGATTGGTATAATCTGTTTGCTTTCTTCTATTTTCTGCGGCCGGGGACTTTTTGGACAGTCTGAAAAACCAACCTTTCTTGCGGAAAGGTTGGCTTTGCATTATTTAAAAAGTTTATTCAATTTTTCCATAAAGGAATTCTTTTTATCGAAGTTTTTGGGTTCCAATGTTTTAGAAAATTCCTTTAAAAGTTCCTTTTGCTTTTTGGAAAGGTTACGAGGAATCTCCACCTCTACCGTTACATAAAGATCTCCTTTATTTTTGGTGCCGATCTTGGGAACACCTTTACCACGAAAACGGAAGGTACTACCGGTTTGGGTGCCCTCGGGCAGATCGTATTCCACCTTACCCTCCAGAGTGGGAACCTGCATCTTTGTGCCCAAAGAAGCATCCACAAGGCTAATGGGGATCTTACAGTAAAGATCTGTTCCCCGCCGCTCAAAAAGACTGTGGGGACGCACCTGCACGCCGATGTATACATCACCGTCCGGCCCACCGTTAATGCCCGCATGGGCTTGATTCCGCATGGTAAGGGTTTGCTCGTGGTCAATACCCGCCGGAATAGTGATCTTAAGTTTTTTATCTTCAGTAATAATACCGCCCTGGCAATGGGAGCACGGGGTTTTGATCTTTTTGCCCTTTCCGCCGCAGGTGGGGCAGGTGCTTTGGGATTGAATATTCCCCAAGATGGTACGTTGCACGGAGGTTACCACACCGCTGCCCTTACATTGGGGGCAGGTTTCCAGTTCCTTACCGTCCTTGGCGCCGGTTCCGTTGCAATGCTTACAGCTCTTTCTGCGCCGCAGAGAAATTTCCTTTTCGCAACCGAAAGCAGCCTCTTCAAAGCTAATGGTAATAAAGGTTTCAATATCCTCGCCCTTACGGGGTGCGTTGGAGCGGGAGCGCCCGCCGCCAAATCCGCCAAAGCCACCGCCAAAAAAGGAACTGAACACATCGCCGAAATCGCCCATGCCGCCAAATCCGCCGAAGCCGCCTGCTCCGCCGCCGGCACCGTAGGAGGGATCCACCCCCGCATAACCAAACTGATCGTAGCGGGATTTCTTTTCGGGGTCTGATAAGATCCCGTAGGCTTCGTTTACCTCTTTGAACTTTTCTTCAGCAGTTGCATCACCGGGATTTAGGTCGGGGTGATATTGCTTTGCCAGTTTGCGATATGCCTTTTTAATTTCATCGTCGGAGGCGCCTTTGGAAAGGCCTAATACCTCGTAGCAATCTCTTTTATCTGCCATAATAATCTCTCATTTCATAGGTAATTCCGGGCAGGAAACTGCCCGGAATATAGGGTAGAGCGAGATACCCTAAGTTAGTTATTTTCGTCTACATCCTTAAAATCGGCATCATAAACACCGTCGGCATTCCCAGCCGCACCGGCATCAGCACCGGGAGCGGCGCCTGCTGCGCCGGGATTTTGTGCGTAGATCTTGGAAGAGAGTTCATATACCTTCTTTTGAACCTCTTCAGTAGCAGCCTTAATGGCATCGGTATCGGTACCTTTCAAGGCTTCCTTCAATTTATCCAGTTCGGCATTAACGCCAGCCTTATCGGCATCGTCCAGCTTATCACCGGCTTCATTCATCAGTTTTTCGGTTTGATATACCATCTGGTCGGCATTATTGCGGATCTCGATGGCTTCTTTCATCTTCTTATCTTCAGCAGCGCAGGCTTCTGCATCCTTTACTGCCTTTTCGATCTCTTCTTTGGAAAGATTGGTAGAAGCGGTAATGGTGATCTTTTGCTCCTGACCGGTACCCAGATCCTTTGCAGATACATTTACGATACCGTTGGCATCAATATCGAAAGTAACTTCGATTTGGGGCACACCACGGGGAGCGGGGGCAATACCGGTGAGTTGGAATTTACCCAAGGTCTTATTAGCAGCTGCCATTTCACGCTCGCCCTGCAGAACATGGATCTCTACGCTGGGCTGATTATCGGCAGCGGTGGAGAAGATCTGGCTCTTTTTGGTGGGGATGGTGGTGTTGCGCTCGATCAGTTTGGTGAACACACCGCCCAGGGTTTCCAAACCCAAGGACAAGGGGGTAACATCCAGTAACACAACGCCCTTAACATCGCCGCCCAATACACCGCCTTGAATAGCGGCGCCGCAGGCTACACATTCATCGGGGTTAATGCCTTTGTGGGCTTCCTGACCCATGAATTTACTGATGGCTTCGGCAACAGCAGGAATACGGGTAGAGCCACCAACCAGCAGTACCTTTTTGATCTCGGAGGGCTGCAGATCAGCATCGCTCAGCGCCTGGCGTACGGGACCCATAGTACCGTCTACCAGATCAGCAGTCAGTTCGTTGAACTTGGCACGGGTCAAGGTCATATCCAGGTGCAAGGGACCTGCAGGGCCGCCGCTGATGAAGGGCAGGTTGATATTGGTAGTCATACCGCTGGAAAGCTCGATTTTAGCCTTTTCGGCAGCTTCTTTCAAGCGTTGATTAGCCATGTTGTCGGCTTTCAGATCAATGCCGTTCTGGGCTTTAAAATCGTTTGCCATCCAATCAATGATCCGTTGGTCGAAATCGTCGCCGCCCAGGCGGTTATTACCGGCAGTGGCTAGCACTTCGCAAACACCGTCGCCGATCTCCAAAATGGAAACGTCGAAGGTGCCGCCGCCCAGGTCGTATACCATGATCTTTTGGTCGCCCTCTTTATCTACACCGTATGCCAAAGCAGCGGCAGTGGGCTCATTGATGATACGCTTTACTTCCAAGCCGGCGTTCTTACCGGCATCCTTGGTTGCCTGACGCTGAGAATCGCTGAAATAAGCAGGAACGGTAATAACCGCCTCAGTTACCGGCTCGCCCAAAAAGGCTTCAGCATCGGCTTTCAGTTTCATCAGAGTAAAAGCGGAGATCTCCTCGGGGGAGTAATCCTTGCCATCGATGTTGATGCGGCGGGCAGAACCCATGTCACGCTTAATAGAAGCGATGGTGCGGTCGGGGTTGGTAACTGCCTGGCGTTTTGCAGGCTGACCAACCATCCGCTCGCCGCTTTTGCTGAACGCTACCACAGAGGGAGTGGTGCGTGCGCCTTCGCTATTGGTAATAACGGTGGGCTCGCCGCCCTCCATTACTGCCACACAGCTGTTTGTAGTACCTAAG
>JAZSRD010000031.1:0-11723 GCA_045538295.1 Eubacteriales bacterium | reverse complement strand
GGTAAGGTTGATATTCTTTAAAATCTCCTTAATACCGTTTTCACTTTCAACAGCATAGGAAACATTCTTTAGTTCAAGCATACGGTTCCTCCGTAATGTAAAATTCTATTTTTTATTGTAACCAATTTATCGAAAAAGGTCAAGAAAAATCCCCCTGAAAAAGGGGGATTTTTCTTATTTTAATAATTTTCCGAAGATCTCGCTATAAGTTTCGATCTTGCTGTGGCAATCAAAGCGATTTTCGCCGCTGGCCAGGAAATACGCCTTTACCTTAGGCTCGGTGCCGGAGGGGCGAATTACCACGTGGGTGCCATCCTCAAAAATGTAGTACAATACATCGGAGGTGGGCAGAGTGGTTACACCCTCTTTTTCGGTGAGCAGATCCTTGATCACATGCTCCTTATAATCCCGGAACTCTACCACCTTTTTCCCCTCAATAGAGGTGGGCACATCTCCCCGCAGGCCTTTCATGATCTCGTCCATTCTTTGCTGGGGAATTACCGCCTCGATCTTAAAGCTTACGGTCTTTTCTTCAAAATAGCCGTACTTTTTATAAAGGATCTCCAGCGCCTGAACCAGGTTCTTCTTTTTATTCTTATAATACATTGCCATTTGGGCGATCAGCATGGATGCTACCAGGGAATCCTTATCCCGGGCATAATCGCCCTTTAAATAGCCGTAGCTTTCTTCATAACCGAAGAGGTATTCGTATTTTCCCTCGTTCTTAAACTTCTCCATCATCTCGCCGATATATTTGAAGCCGGTGAGCACTTCAAAGTATGCCACACCGTTTTCAGCACAGATCTTGGCGGGCATTTTGGAAGAAACGATGGTAGAAACCACTGCAGGATTAGCAGGTAGGGTGCCGGCTTCCTTTTGCACCTGAATAATGAAATCCACCAGCAGGGCTGCCATTTGGTTGCCGGTAAAAAGGGTTACCTGATCCCCTACCAGGGCGGCAACGCCCACACGGTCGGCATCGGGATCGGTGGCAATGATCAGATCGGCGCCCACTTCCTGCGCCTTTTTAAGGCCCAGGGTAAAGCCTTCCTTTTCTTCGGGATTGGGGCTCTTAACAGTGGGAAAATCACCGTCGGGAACCATTTGCTCCTCCACAAAGGAAACATTGGCGCCCAGTGCCTTAAAGATCTCCGGCACCAGTTTATAACCGGTTCCGTGGAACGGCGTATAAACGATAGAAAGCTTCTTTGCTTCTTCGCTCAACTCGCCCAGGGGGAGTTTTTCCTGAAGCACCCGTGCCAGGTACTTTTGATCGGTTTCGGCGCCGATGATCTCCAAAAGACCCTTTTCCTTAGCCTCATCCTCTGCCATGGTTTCCACATTCAGGGGATCCACCTTTTGCATTTCGCCCAGAATGAAATCTGCCTGCTCGCCGGAAAGCTGTGCGCCATCTTCAAAATAAGCCTTATAGCCATTATATTCCTTGGGGTTATGGGAGGCGGTAATATTCACGCCGCCGATAGCGCCGAAATCACGGATCGCAAAGGAAAGTTCCGGGGTGGGGCGAAGGCTGTCGAACAAGCGCACATGAATGCCCAGGGCACACATGGTCAGTGCGGTTTCCATGGCAAAGCGATTACCGTTGTTGCGGCAGTCGTAAGCAATGACTACACCCCGATCCATGGCTTCCTGACCCAGGGAAACGATATAGTTACCAAAGCCACGGGAGGCACGGCGCACGGTATAAATATTCATACGGTTGGTACCGGCACCCATGGTACCCCGCAAGCCACCGGTGCCAAACACCAGGTCGCAGCCAAAGCGGGAGCGAATTTCATCATCGTTGCCATGCACGGCGATCAGGTCGGCTTTTAAACGGCCGTCCAGTTCATAGTAAGATAACCAGCGTTCATACTCTTTCATGTAATCCATATTAATGTTCCTCCTGATATTCTATTAATGCCTGCGCCAGCTGATCCGGGCAGGATGTTCCCTTAAATCCGCATTGGATCCCCGATAAACGGCGAATGGCTTCATCCACATCCATTCCCTCTACCAAAGCGCCAATGCCCTGAAGGTTGCCGTTGCAACCGCCCTCGAATTGTACATTATGCAAAGTGCCGTCTTCATCCACATCAAAAGCAATAAGCCGAGAACAGGTGCCATGCGGTTGGTATGTGTTCATTCAAAAGACCTCCTATTCTCCATCGCTCGAGTAAGGGTAAGGCTATCGGCATATTCCAGGGTGCCCCCCACGGGGATCCCCAGTGCCAGCCCGGTAACCTTTACCTCAAAGGGCTTGAGTAATTTATATAAGTAAAGCGCCGTTGCCTGCCCCTCCACATTGGGGGAGGTAGCAAGGATCACTTCCTCCACCGGTTCCTCTGCCACACGGTGCATCAGCTCCCGAATCTTCAGTTGATCGGCACCGATACCGTTGACCGGCGAGATCAATCCGTGCAGCACATGGTAAGTACCCTGAAAGGTACGGGTGCGCTCCATTGCCTCCACATCCTCCGGCTTTTCCACCACGCAGATGGAGCCTTGGCGGCGCTCATCGCCACATATGGGGCAAAGAGGCTGATCGGTAAGATTTTGGCAACGAGGGCAGCAATGGATCAAATTTTTAGATGCCAAAAGGGTATCGGCAAATTCCTTTACTGCACCATCTCCCTGCGCCAAAATAAAATACGCCATTTTTTGAGCGGTTTTAGCCCCCACGCCGGGGAGTTTACCAAACTGCTCGATCAATTTATTTAACTGGGCAATATTGGGCATGGCAATTAAAACAACCCGTTCATGCCGGGCAGGTTCAGCCCGCCGGTTACTGCGCCCATACGGTTTTCCATAGCGGAATCAGCCTGCTTCATGCACTCGTTCACAGCGGCTACCAACAGATCCTCCAGCATTTCCACATCGTCGGGGTCCACAACCTCCGGCTTGATCTTTACTTCCAGCAGTTCTTTTTTACCGTTCACCTTGGCAGTAACGGCACCGCCGCCGGCAGATGCTTCAAACTCGGTGGCCTCCACCTCTGCCTGGGCGTTTTGCATGTTTTCCTGCATCTTTTGCACCTGGCGCATCATATCGCCCCGGGACATATTATAACCTTCAGGTAATCTTGCTTTCATTATTCCATCTCCTTTAATAATTCCTGCAGCGGATCGTCCTTCTGCAGGGCGGGGGCCGCTTCTTTTAACACAATCTGGTATGCTTTGCCGCCGGCACGGGCAGCAGCATCTGCCAGGGCAGCTTTATTTTCCGGCATTTCAAGGTACTGCAGGCAAAAGCTTTGCTCCGAGCTTAAAATGAGCCGATCCCCCTGCACCCCGGGGGTAACATCCAGCAGAAAACCCAGCATATTGGTATGACCGGTATCCTGCAAAATATCCTTCATTTGCTCCCAGAAAGGGCATCCTTCGCTACTTTCCTCTGCCACAGGGACAGCCACCGTTTCCGGCACCTTTACTTCCGGTGCCGGCGGAGGTTCCACTGCCTGGGGCTCCGGCGCCGCCGGCACGGTAACCGGGGGAACGCCCCGCTCCAGGCGGGCGATCCGAGCGCTTAAAGAGGCAATATCCTCCCCCAGTTCCTCCCGGCAAAGGGAGATCAGGGTCATTTCTGCCAGCAGGCTTTTATCGGCAGTACGGCTCAGTTCCCAAATTCCCGTTTGCAGGGTGCGCATCATCCGCATAATACAAGCGGTGGGCAATTCCCGGGATAGGGCAATTTTTTGCTGTAATTCCCGCCGATCACATTCGATCAGCTCACCGGGATCTTCGCTGACACTGCAGATCAAAAGATCCCGCAGCACTGCCGAAAGATCGGCAAAAAGCTGGGCGGGACCCGCATAGCGTTCCCGGGCGTTTTTATAAAATTTCAGCAAGCCGGAAGCATCCCGCTTCCAGGCAAGCTTTACTGCATCCATCAACTGCTCACTGCCGCACACACCCACGATCTGCTCCACACGGGCAAGGGTAACCGGCTCACTGCCGTTGCGGCAACGGTCCAAAAGGGACAAAGCATCCCGCATAGCACCATCTGCCAGGCGGGAAAGCAGTGCAGCCGCATCCGGTTCCAGCACAAACCCCTCTTGCTCTGCCACATACGCCAGCCTACCGGCGATCAATTCCGGGGTCAACCGCTTGAAATCGAACCGCTGGCAACGGGATAAAATGGTTGCCGGGATCTTATGGATCTCGGTGGTGGCCAACACAAAAATCACATGACCGGGGGGCTCTTCCAGGGTTTTAAGCAGGGCGTTGAATGCTTGGTTACTAAGCATATGCACCTCGTCGATGATATAGACCCGGTATTTTACCGAAGCCGGCGCATAGATCAACTCTTCCCGCAGTTCCCGCACATCTCCCACACCGGTATTGGTGGCGGCATCGATCTCCACCACGTCCATGGTGGATTCATTTAAAATCCCCTGGCATTGGGGGCAGTGGTTACAGGGATCCCCCCCTGCAGCTTCACTACAGTTGACCGCCCGCGCCAAAATTTTAGCGCAGCTGGTTTTTCCGGTGCCCCGGGTACCGCAGAACAAATAAGCATGGGAAATATTCCCGTCGGCAATCTGTGCCCGCAGGGTCTTTACAATATGCTCCTGCCCCACCACATCGGAAAAGGTAAGGGGGCGATATTTTCGATAAAGTGCTTGATACATTCAAACTCCTAAATAAATAAATTTTAACTGCCGAACCCAAAGATTGGCTGAAACAAAATGAGGATTGCTTTTATAAGACAGTGCTCCGGACTCAAAACAGGAATTCGGCACACATAGACGAAGATCCGCTTAATGCTGCTCGGTTCCCCGCCTGACATGGTTCACGGCACGCCCATTGCGCCGCACCCGTCTTTTCAACATCCGGAGCACTGCCTTATAAAGGCAACCCTCACGTAAAGTTCAGAATGCAGAGATTTCTCTGCATTCTAAACTTTCATATTTAATTTTAACACAGTTCCCAAAAGATTACAAGCAGAAATCGTTGAGAATATAATTAAACTTCTTCTCAAAGGCATCTGCCATGTTTAAAATCTCGCCGTCGGCAAAGGCTTTGCCCACAATGCTCATGCCAATGGGCATACCCTCGCTGCTATAACCGCAGGTGGTGCTCACCGCCGGAAGCCCCGCAATATTCACCGTTACGGTATAAATATCTGCCAGGTACATTTCGGTGGGATCCCCGGACTTGGCTCCGATCTTAAAGGCAGTTTCCGGAGCAGTGGGCGTAATAATACAATCGCAGGTCTTAAAGATCTCTTCGTATTCCTTACGGATGCGCCGGCGGATCAGGCAAGCCTTTTTATAATAGGCATCAAAATAACCGCTGGAAAGGGCATAGGTGCCCAAAAGGATCCGGCGCTTCACTTCGTTGCCAAAGCCTTCGTTCCGGGTGGCGATCAGCCGTTGGTCAAAACTATCGCCCTCCTTGCTCAGGTGACCGTAGCGAACACCGTCGTAACGAGCCAGGTTAGAGGATGCCTCGGCAGAGGCGATCAAATAATAAACGGGAATTGCCGCATCCAAAGAGGGCATGGATACCTCTTTGATGATACAGCCCATTTTCTCAAATTCCCGAATGGCATTTTCTACAGCTGCTTTTACTTCCGGATTTAAGCCGTCCCCAAAATATTCCTTGGGAACGCCGATCACCTTGCCCTCAATAGATTCCCCAATCATGGGCAGCACCGGCTCGGAGGGCTTGGAGGTCATATCCATGGGATCTTCCCCGGAGATGGCATCCAGCAGCACGGCGCAATCCCGGGCGCTTTTGCCAATGGGACCGATCTGATCCAAAGAGGAGGCGAAAGCCACCAGTCCCGAACGGGATACCCGCCCGTAGGTGGGCTTTAAGCCGGTAACGCCGCAGAATGCGGCAGGCTGACGGATGGAACCGCCGGTATCACTGCCCAAGGATGCCACGCAAAGCCCTGCCGCAACAGCAGCTGCACTGCCGCCGGAAGAGCCGCCGGGCACACATTCGGTGTTATAGGGGTTGCGGGTAATGCCAAAATGAGAGGTGGTGGTGGAAGCACCCATGGCAAACTCGTCCATATTCAGTTTGCCCACAAAGATGGCGCCCGCCGCCTCTAATTTTTCTGCCACGGTGGAATGATATGCCGGCACAAAATCCTCCAGCATTTTGGAGGCACAGGTGGTACGCAAGCCCTTGGTGCAGATGTTATCCTTAATGCCCAGCACAATACCGGTCAGGGGGCCGGCAGTGCCGGCTTCGATCATCTTTTGGGCAGCCTCTGCCTGCTCCATGGCCTTTTCGTTCACAGTAATATAGGCATGGATGGTGGGATCCAGTTTTTCGATCCGATCCAGGTAATATTGGGTGAGTTCCTGGGCGGTAATGTCGCCGCCGTCCAGCAAGCCACGCAGTTCTTTAATTGATTTTAAGTGTAAATTCATGGCTCAGTCCCTCAATCGATCAGCTTCTGTACTGCAATAAAGTGGTACAACTTACCCTTGGCGTTTGCCAGAGCATCTTCCACCGGCATGGAGGGATGCATTTCATCCTCCCGCAGCAGTTCCATACCGCCCTCGGCAGTAAGGGGATAATCCGCCTCTGAAATTTCCACTTCAGTGATGGTATCCATCAATTTCATGATACTTTCCATATCTGCTGCCATTTTTTCTTTTTCCTCGCCGCTAAAGGAAAGGCGGGAAAGGGCAGCCAGATGATCAATTAAACCTTGATCTTTCATTGTTTTTTAAATCCTCATTTCGAATCGGAAGTATAGTTGGGTGCTTCTTTGGTAATGTGAATATCGTGGGGGTGGCTTTCGATCAAGCCTGCGCCGGTGATCTTCACGAACTTACCGTTCTTTTTCAGTTCCTCGATGGTGGCGGTACCGCAGTAGCCCATACCGGAGCGCAAGCCGCCCATCAGCTGGAACACGGTATCGCCCATGGCGCCCTTAAAGGGAACACGGCCTTCCACACCTTCGGGAACCAATTTCTTGGTGCCGGTTTGGAAATAACGGTCGGCAGAGCCCTTTGCCATAGCAGCCATGGAACCCATGCCCCGATAAGATTTGAAGCGGCGACCCTGGAACAATTCTTCCTCGCCCGGGCTTTCCTCACAACCTGCCAGAAGGGAGCCGATCATAATCACATCGGCGCCGGCGGCAATGGCCTTTACAATATCACCGGAGAACTTAATGCCGCCATCGGCGATCATGGGGATATTGCGGCGGGAGCAAACCTCTGCCACATCCATAACAGCGGTAAGCTGGGGCACACCGATACCGGAAACCACACGGGTGGTACAAATAGAACCGGGACCGATACCAACCTTAACTGCATCGGCACCTGCATCGATCAGATCCTCGGCCGCCTCTGCGGTGGCAATGTTACCGGCGATCAGTTGGATACCGGGGAAGTTTTCTTTTACCAGTTTAATGGTCTTCATAATATTGGCGGAATGGCCGTGGGCAGAATCCAGCACCAGCACGTCTACACCGGCATTGATCAAGGCGCCGGCACGATCCAGCACATCGTTGGTAATACCGATAGCGGCGGCACAAAGCAAGCGGCCCTGCTCATCCCGGGCAGAATTGGGATACTGCACACTCTTTTCAATATCCTTAATAGTGATAAGACCTGCCAGTTTACCATTATCATCGACCAACGGCAACTTCTCTACACGGTGTTTTTGCAAAATTACCTTTGCCTCGTCCAGAGTGGTGCCAACGGGAGCGGTAACCAGCTTGTCTGCCGTGGTCATAACGGTGGAGATCTTTACGTTAAAATCGGTCATAAACCGCATATCACGGTTGGTGATAATACCCACCAGGCGGTCGTTTTCACAAATGGGCACACCGGAGATCTTATATTTGCCCATCAGTGCATCGGCTTCGTAAACAAAGTTATCGGGAGAAAGGAAGAAAGGATCGTTGATTACGCCGTTTTCACTGCGTTTTACCCGTTGAACTTCCTCTGCCTGCTGCTCAATGGTCATGTTTTTGTGGATTACACCGATACCGCCTTCCCGTGCCATGGCGATTGCCATTTTACTTTCGGTAACCGTATCCATGGCGGCGCTCATCAGCGGCACATTCAGCTTGATTTTATTGGTAAGACGGGTGTTCAGCTTTACCGTATTGGGCAGTACCTCACTTTTAGCGGGTACCAGCAAAACATCATCAAAGGTCAGTGCTTCTTTTAATACCTTATCTGCGTAACTCATACATCCTTCTCCTTTAAATAATATTATTGTATTTAATATATTATTTTACATGATTTCATTACAGATTGCAAGTATTTTTTAAATCCTATGATAAATTGACAAAGAAACAAAAAAACTGTATAATATAATTTTGTAATACTACAACGGGGTGACGCGACCGATCCGAACCTGCCTCAAAGCGGGATATTCCGGCGATTTTCACCCAACTTATTCTCGCAAGGCGCCAGCCTTGCTTCATCTAATTTGAGCAAAAATCCCTCGAAATCTCACCGCTTTGAGGTCGAAGATTTTAAAAAGGACAGATTTTTGGTCAATCAAGGCACAAAACACAGCTAATGCCAACGCATTAGCGAGTATTTTAACGCGGAGTGAGCGAAAATCCGTCTTTTTAAAACAAGCTTCGGATTGATCGCATCACCCCAGGAGGACTCCATGGCAAGAAAAAACGAGTATAACGACGAGAGTATCGTTCAATTAAAAGGCCCCGATAAGGTGCGGCTGCGGCCGGGCGTTATCTTTGGCTCCGACGGATTGGACGGTTGCCAGCACGCCATTTTTGAAATTCTTTCCAACTCCATCGACGAAGCCCGAGAGGGTCACGGCAAAAAGATCGTGGTAACCCGCTACAAGGATCAATCGGTTGAAGTGGAGGATTTCGGGCGGGGTATGCCGGTGGGCTATAACCAACGGGAGGATCGCTTCAACTGGGAGCTGATCTTTTGTGAGCTGTACGCCGGCGGTAAATACAATACCAACCAAGGGCAAAACTACGAATACTCCTTAGGCCTGAACGGTCTGGGCGCCTGCGCCACCCAATTTTCTTCGGAATACATGGATGTTGCCGTTTATCGGGACGGCAAAAAATACTCCCTCCATTTTGAAAAGGGCTTTAACATCGGCGGGCTGACAGAAGAACCCTTTACCGGCAAACGAACCGGCACCGTGATCCGCTGGAAGCCGGACCGTGAGGTGTTTACCGACATTGCCGTGGATGCCGCTTATTACGAAGATGTTTTGCAAAAGCAGGCAGTGGTAAATGCCGGGCTTACCTTTATCTTTAAGAACGAAACCGAAAGCGGTTTTGAAGCCAAGGAATACTGCTACCAAGAGGGTATTATGGATTATACCCGAGAGCTTTTAGGGGAAGACGCTTTATCCCAACCGGTATTCTGGCAGGATGAGCGGACAGGCCGTGATCGGGAGGATCGCCCGGAATACAAGGTAAAGCTTTCCTGCTGTGTGGCATTTTCCAACCGGGTGAACCTGATCGAATATTACCACAACTCCAGTTTTTTGGAGCATGGCGGTGCGCCGGACAAGGCTGCCCGCAATGCCTTTGTGGCAGAGATCGATGCCTATTTAAAGAACAACGGGAAATACAATAAAGGGGAAAGCAAGATTACCTTTAACGATGTTTCCGATTGCCTGGTGCTGGTTTCCAACTGTTTTTCCACCATTACCTCTTACGAAAACCAAACCAAAAAGAGCATTACCAATAAATTTATTCAGGAATGCACCACCGACTTTTTGCGCCAGAATTTGCGGATCTACTTTATAGAAAACCCCAACGAAGCCCAAAAGATCACCAACCAGGTGCTGATCAATAAGCGTGCACGGGAAAAGAGCGAAAAAGAACGGATCAACATTAAAAAGACCCTTTCCGGCACCATCGATATGGCAAACCGCATTCAGAAATTTGTGGATTGCCAAACCAAGGATGTATCCAAGCGGGAGATCTACATTGTGGAGGGCGACTCGGCTCTCGGCTCCTGCAAAACCGGACGGGATAGTTATTTCCAGGCGATCATGCCTGTGCGGGGTAAGATCCTCAACTGCTTAAAGGCGGAATATGCCAAGATCTTTAAAAGCGACGTTATCACCGACCTTTTAAAGGTGCTGGGCTGCGGTGTAGAGATCACCGGCAAAACCGCCAAGGGAATCCCTCCCTTTGATCTGCAGGCGCTGCGGTGGAACAAGGTCATTATCTGCACCGATGCGGATGTGGACGGTTTCCAGATCCGCACCCTGATCTTGACCATGTTGTATCGGCTCACCCCCACCCTCATTGAAGAAGGGTATGTTTATATTGCGGAATCCCCCCTCTTTGAGATCACCGACCAAACCAAAAAGACCACCCACTTTGCCTACACCGAAAAGGAAAAGGAAGAAATTCTGCAAAAGTTGGAGGGTCATAAGGTAAAGATCATGCGGAGCAAGGGCTTGGGCGAAAACGAGCCGGACATGATGTGGCAAACCACCATGAACCCGGAGACCCGCCGGCTGATCAAGGTGACCCCCTCCGGCGTAGAGGAAACCGCCCAGATGTTCGACATTTTGCTGGGTGATAATTTGGCAGGACGGAAAGATTACATTGCCGCCAACGGTCACCTTTACCTGGACGATCTGGATTTATCATAAGGAGTAGGAATGAAGAAGAAAAAAATCACACAAACCGAATATATCGAAAAGCCTCCTATTCCCATGGGAGTGGTGGAGACCTTAGAAACCAACTATATGCCCTACGCCATGAGCGTGATCCTTTCCCGTGCGATCCCCGAGATCGACGGATTAAAGCCCGCTCACCGGAAATTACTTTATACCATGTATAAAATGAACCTGCTGAACGGCGGGCTGGTAAAGAGTGCCAACATTGTGGGCGCCACCATGAAGCTGAACCCCCATGGCGACGGCGCCATCTACGAAACCATGGTGCGTCTTGCCCGAGGCAACGAAGCCCTTCCCCTCCCCTTTGTGGAGTCTAAGGGAAACTTTGGCAAGGTTTATTCCCGGGATATGGCTTATGCCGCCTCCCGCTATACCGAAGCAAAATTGGCGCCCATCTGTAAAGAGATCTTTGGCGACATCGATAAGGACACGGTGGATTTTGTGCCCAACTACGATAACTCCACCACCGAGCCCACCCTGTTGCCCGTATCCTTCCCCACCATTCTCACCACCCCCAACCAGGGTATTGCGGTGGGTATGGCATCCAATATCTGTTCCTTTAACCTGGGGGAGGTATGTGATACGGTGATCGCTATTATGGAAAATCCCGATCACCCCATTGAGCAGACCATGCCCGGTCCGGATTTTTCCACCGGGGGGCGGTTGCTGGTAAATCAGTCCCAGATCAAAGAGGTTTACAACACCGGCAGAGGCTCCATTCGGGTGCGTGCCCGCTATGAGGTAGAGGGCAACCTGATCTGGATCACCGAGATCCCCTACACCCCCACGGTGGAAGCCATTATCGATAAGATCATCGAGTTGTACAAAGCCGGCAAGCTGCGGGAGTTGAACGACGTTAAGGATATGTCGGACAAAACCGGTATGCGCATCTCCATAGAGATGAAGCGGGGCACCGATCCGGAAAAGCTCATGGCAAAGCTCTTTAAAATGACTCCCTTGGAGGATAGTTTTGGTTGTAACTTCAACGTGCTGATCGCCGGCAGCCCCCAGGTGCTGGGCGTGCGGCAGTTGAACGAAGAATGGGTAGCCTTCCGGGTAGAGTGTATTAAACGCCGTACCTATTACAACCTGCAAAAGGCAAAGGAAAAGCTG
>JAZSRD010000062.1:0-38303 GCA_045538295.1 Eubacteriales bacterium | reverse complement strand
GCTCACAGAACGACATGGCTACGATCCGACTTAGGATGATATTATCAATCGAACGGAGCAGGGGGAATTCTAAATGGATCACACAAGTTTATCGGTGACCGGCAGAATTTTTGATATTCAGCGGTTTTCCACCCACGACGGACCGGGGGTGCGCACCATCGTATTTTTAAAAGGTTGCCCCTTGCGGTGCCGCTGGTGCTGTAACCCGGAATCCCAATCCTACGAAATTCAGCAGATGCGCCAAAAGGGTGCTCTGAAAACCGTTGGCAGGGATGTAACGGTGGGGGAGGTGCTGGAGGAGGTTCTGCGGGACCGTCCCTACTACCGCCGCAGCGGCGGCGGGTTGACCCTTTCCGGGGGCGAGAGCCTATGGCAGCCGGATTTTGCCATTGCTTTGCTCAATGCCTGCCACGAAAGCGGTATCAACACCGCCCTGGAAACCACCGGCTTTGCAGAGCCCGCCGTGGTGGAACGTTTTATTCCCCATGTGGATCTGTTCCTAATGGATATTAAGCACATCAACAGCCGCAAACATGAGGAATTTACCACCCGCCCCAACGAACAGATCCTGCAAAATGCCCGCCTGATTGCTGAAAAGGCAAAAAAACTGATCGTTCGGGTGCCGGTGATCCCCGGTTTTAACGACACCGAAGAGGAGATTGGCGCTATTGCCGCTTTCGCCGCTTCGCTGCCTCGGGTGAATGAAATTCACCTGCTGCCCTACCACCGGATGGGGCAGGATAAATACGAAGGGCTGAACCGCCCCTACTTAATGGGGAGTGTGGCGCCGCCCGCTCCGGAACAAATGCAGCGGTTGCTGCAGGTCTGTGAACAGCACGGACTGATCACTCATTTGGGAGGTTGAAAATGAATTTGGAAAATTATCTCTCAAGCGGCGATAAAGCCCGCATCATTCAAGAGATCGTTCCCGGCAAACAAATCACGTTGGCACATATTATTGCCAACCCGGACAAAGTGCTTTATTACAAACTGGGTTTGGATCCTGCCGAGGATCATACCGGCGCCATTGGGATCCTGACCTTAAGCCCCAGCGAAACCGCCATTATTGCCGGCGATATTGCCATGAAGGCATCGGGGGTCACCTTGGGGTTTGTGGACCGTTTCAGCGGAACGGTAATCGTAACCGGCACGGTATCCCAAGTGGAGGCCGCTCTCTCTGCTGTTACGGAATACGCCGTGAACAAGCTGGGCTTTGATGTGTGCGAACTGACCCGAACATGAAAAAACTGCTTTTGATCGGCCGCAGCGGATGCGGCAAAACCACATTAACGCAAGCCCTGCGGGGAGAAAAGGTGCATTACCAAAAGACTCAAGGCATGGTTTTTGAGGATTTTTTGATCGATTCTCCCGGGGAATATGCAGAAAACCACGATCTGGGCTGTGCCCTGGCACTTTACTCCTACGAAGCGGATGTGGTGGCGCTGCTCATTGCCGCCAACGATGATTATTCCCTCTTTCCCCCTTGCATCACCTGCCTGGTTAATCGGGAGGTGATCGGTATCGTGACCAAGATCGATCAAGCAGATCCCTGCCGTGCCGAGCAGTGGCTGCGGCTTTCCGGCTGTAAAACGGTGTTTTTTGTAAACTCCATTACCGGAGAGGGGATCGAGGCAGTATTGGAACACCTAAATCAACACAAAACAAAAGAAAAAACAGAAAAATAAAGAAAATAACAGATTATTCTGTTGACTTTGTTTATTATTTATGGTAAAATTAAGCCATAATGCAATAAAAACGAAAAAAACAAAAATTAAATCAAAGGAGAAACCAAAATGGCTAACGAATTTGAAATCAAAAAACAGATTTGCGAGATCGGCAAACGGATCTACGACAAGGGCATGGTTGCTTCCAACGACGGTAACATTTCCGTAAAGTTGAGCGACAACGAGTTCCTGTGCACCCCCACCGGCGTGAGCAAGGGCTTTATGACCCCCGAGTACATTTGTAAAGTAGACAAAGAGGGTAAAGTGATTCAGGCAAACGGCAACTTTAAGCCCTCTTCCGAAATTAAAATGCACATGCGTGTGTATAAGGAGCGTCCCGATGTAGGCGCTGTGGTGCATGCACATCCTCTCTACGCCACCGGCTTTGCCATCGCCGGCATTCCTCTGACCCAGCCCATCATGCCTGAGGCGGTTATTTCTTTGGGTTGCGTACCCATTGCCGAGTATGGCACTCCCTCTACCGAGGAGATCCCCAACGCCGTTTCCAAGTACCTGCAATCCTTCGATGCTGTACTGCTGGAAAACCACGGTGCATTGTCCTATGCCGACAATCTGCTGAATGCTTATCACAAAATGGAATCCGTAGAGTTCTATGCTCGCCTGCTGTACATCTCCAAGCAGCTGGGCGGTCCCAAGGAATTGAGCGAATCCCAGGTTCAGCGTTTGTATGAGATCCGCCGTCAGTTCGGCATGAAGGGTAAGCATCCCGCAGATCTTTGCCCCAACGTTCAAGACGGTAAGCCCAGCTGCCACGGTTGCGGCGGTAACTGCAGCCACGGCAACAACAACGATCTGGTTGCCGAGATCACCCGTCAGGTACTGGCACAGCTCGGTAAATAAGCAGGTGAACGGCATGGATGAACATGCTTTGCGTTCCTTGGTAGATACCATTGCCCGAGAGATCGCTGCTGCCGATATTAATTTGGAGCAGGCACGCACGTTGAGTGAGCAGATCCGTAAAAAAGCCGCAGAGATGGGCGTAAATGCCGTGGTGGCGGTTTCCAACCGCACCGGGCAACCCATTTTGGTGGAGTGTATGGATGATGCCTACCTTGCCAGCTACGATATTGCGGTGCAAAAGGCGTTCACAGTGGTATCTCTTAAAATGTCCACCTCCCAGCTTAAGCCCCTTGCCCAGCCGGGCGGCTCCCTCTACGGGATCCAATTCACCAATAACGGTAAGATTGTGATCTTTGGAGGCGGAGAGCCCCTTCAAAATACCGCCGGCAAAATTATCGGCGGCTTGGGGGTAAGCGGCGGCACCGAGGAGCAGGACACCGCTTTAGCGGCATACGGTAAACAATTATTTGAGAAAGGCAGAAGATAAAATGGACATCAATTCTTCCAATATCGAGGCGATTGTCCGTCAGGTTTTGGGTGAGATGAAGGGCACTGCCCCTGCAGCATCCACCGCCGGCGGCAGTATTCCCTCCACTGCCCATGTAGCCATGCTGACCCAGCTGGAGAAATTCGAAATTAAAGAATATCCCATGCCGGCAGTGGGCGACAACGACATCCTCGTTAAAGTTGAGGGTTGCGGTGTTTGCGGTACCGATGCGCACGAGTTCAAGCGTGATCCTTTCGGCTTGATCCCTGTTGCACTGGGCCACGAAGGCACCGGTGAGATCGTAAAGATGGGTAAAAATGTGAAAAAAGACAGCGCAGGCAAGCCCCTGAACATTGGGGATAAGGTTGTTACCTGCATGATCTTTAAGGATAATCCGGATATCACCATGTTCGATCTGAACAAGCAAAATGTGGGCGGCGCCGATGTATACGGCCTGCTTCCCGACGATGATATTCACCTGAACGGCTGGTTCAGCGATTACATATTGGTACGGGGCGGCTCCACCGTATTTAACGTGAGCGATCTGGATCTGGATTCCAGAATTCTGATCGAGCCCTGTGCAGTGCTGATCCACGCTGTAGAGCGGGCAAAAACCACCGGCATCCTGCGGTTCAACAGCCGCGTAGTGGTGCAGGGTTGCGGCCCCATCGGGTTGATCTGTATTGCTATTCTGCGCACCATGGGTATTGAAAATATCGTGGCAGTAGACGGCGAGAGCAAGCGTCTTGAATTTGCTAAACTGATGGGCGCCGATCACACGGTGAACTTTAAAGATCACAAGGGGATCGAAGCCCTGGCAGGGGCTGTGAAAGATGCCTTTGGCGGTTACGAGGCAGATTTTGCCTTCCAGTGTACCGGTTCTCCCATTGCCCACAGCAATATTTATAAATTCATCCGCAATGGCGGCGGTTTGTGCGAACTGGGCTTTTTCATCAATGGCGGCGATGCCACCATCAATCCCCATTTTGACATCTGCGCCAAGGAGATCACCACCGTGGGCTCCTGGGTATATACCCTCAGAGATTACGCCACCACCTTTGATTTCCTGAAAAGAGCCAAGGCCATCGGCCTGCCCTTAGAAAAGTTGATCACCCACAAATACCCGTTGGAGCAGATCAACGAGGCGTTGCAAACCAACCTGAAGATGGAAGGTTTAAAGATCGCCATTGTAAACAAATAACCGGGGAGTAAAGAACGATGAGAAATGCTACCGGAATTGTAGAGGTATACGGTCTTGTTGCGGCGTTTGTTGCCTGTGACGCCGGCTGTAAGGCAGCCAATGTTACGGTGGAGACCTTCGATAAGAATAAACCGGGGAACCCCGACGGGCTGGATGTGCCGCTGATCGTGGCAGTAAAGTTCCGGGGCGGCATTACCGATGTGGAAGCCGCTGTTGAGGCTGCCGTACTGGCAGCAAAAAGGGTGTCCGGCGTAGTAACCTCTCACATTTTGACCAGCACCGAGCCCGATACCGAGCCGATGCTCAAACTGAACGCTTTTGATAAAAATTAAAGATTTTTTAGGAGGATAAACAAATGTCTAAAGAAGCTCTTGGTATGATCGAAACCCGCGGCCTGACTGCCGCTATCGAAGCCGCCGATTCCATGGTAAAGGCTGCTGAAGTTGTGTTGATCGGCACCGAAAAGATCGGTTCCGGCCTGGTATCTGTTATGGTACGGGGCGATGTGGGTGCTGTAAAGGCTGCAGTGGAAGCCGGCGCTGCTACCGCTTCCTCTTTAGGGGAGTTGGTTGCTACCCATGTAATTCCCCGTCCCCATGAGGATGTGGAGAAGATTCTGCCCAAATTTTAATTTTAGGAGTATTCCGCAATGAAGTCTTTAGGACTGATCGAGGTGCCCGGTGTGACCGGCGCCATAGACTGCTTGGATATTATGTGCAAATCCGCTGATGTGGAGTTTGTTACCTGGGAGCGCAAACTGGGCGGCAGATTGGTCACTGTGGTGGTGCAAGGCGATGTTTCTGCGGTAACTGCCGCAGTGGAAAATGCTGTTGCCGGAGGCTTGAAAAAGCCCGTTGCCCACGCCGTGATCGCAAGCCCTCACCAGGAGACCCGGCGGCTGCTGGAACTCAGCGCCTCCCGCATGAAAAAATAATGGAGGTAATTTCTCATGGCAGAGAAGAAAACAACTACCGCCACCCCGGCAAAACCGGCTGCTGAAGCCGTTAAAACAACACCCAAAAAGGAGGTAAAAAAGATGGCACTTGAAGCATTAGGTATGGTAGAAACCAGAGGTCTGGTTGCTGCAATCGAAGCCGCAGATGCAATGGTTAAGGCTGCAAACGTAACCCTGATCGGTACCGAGAAGATCGGCTCCGGTTTGGTAACCGTTATGGTTCGCGGCGACGTTGGCGCAGTTAAATCCGCTGTGGAAGCCGGCTCTAATTCCGCTTCCCGTTTGGGTGAGCTGATCGCTACCCACGTGATTCCCCGCCCCCACGAAGATGTGGAGAAAATTCTCCCCTCTTTGAAGTAATTTTGTTTTCCATTTAAAATAATTAAGGAGGATATAACAATGGCACTTGAAGCATTAGGTATGGTAGAAACCAGAGGTCTGGTTGCTGCAATCGAGGCTGCTGATGCAATGGTTAAGGCTGCAAACGTAACCCTGATCGGTACCGAAAAGATCGGTTCCGGCCTGGTATCTGTAATGGTACGGGGCGACGTTGGCGCAGTTAAATCCGCTGTGGAAGCCGGCTCCAATTCCGCTTCCCGCTTGGGCGAACTGGTTGCTACCCATGTAATTCCCCGCCCCCACGACGATGTGGAAAAGATCCTGCCCTCTTTAAAGTAAGAGCAGGCAACTTGTCAATAAGAGGGGGCTTTTGCCCCCTCCGCTGACGAACCAAATCATGAAAGTACAGGTGAAGACAATGATCGTTGGAAAAGTAGTGGGAAGTGTAGTTTCCACACGAAAAAACGAAAACCTTATCGGCAGTAAATTTATGGTAGTAGAACCCCTTGCCGAGTTGGGCGATCCGAAGGAAAAGATCGTTGCCGTAGACAATGTTGGCGCCGGCATCGGCGAAGTGGTATTGGTTGCAATCGGCAGTGCCGCCCGTATCGGCTGCGGTATGGCAGATGCTCCCGTGGATGCCGCCATTGTTGGTATTGTAGATAGCGGCACCGGGCTTGCCGGAGTGATCCATTCATGAATATTGAACAATTAAAAGAACTATTGCGTGAAAACGGGATCGTCGGCGCAGGCGGGGCGGGATTTCCCACCTATGCCAAATTAGACCAACGCGCCGACACTTTGATCCTTAACTGTGCAGAATGTGAGCCTTTGCTCCGTTTGCACCGTCAGGTGCTTAAAATGTATACCCATGAAATTTTAAGCACTCTTTTTGAAATTTCGAAAATTTTGGAAGTACCCACCGTTTACATCGGCATTAAAGGCTCCTATAAAAGAACCCTTGCTGCCGTGGAGGCGGAAATCGCTTCCTTTCCAAATATGAAGATCTGCACCCTGCCCGAGGTTTACCCCGCAGGCGACGAAGTGGTGCTTACCTACGAAGCCACCGGCCGAGTGGTGCCTGCCGGCGGAATTCCCCTGGCAGTGGGGGTTACCGTGCTCAATGTGGAAACGGTGTATAACATTTACCGTGCCATGGAGGGCAAACCGGTTACCCATAAATATGTAACGGTAACGGGGGAGGTTAAGAACCCGGTGACCGTTTACGCTCCCTTGGGCATTGCCGTGGAAAAACTGCTGGAAGTGGCTGGAGGCGTTACCATTGAGGATCCCGCTTATGTAATGGGAGGCCCCATGATGGGCAAACTGGGCACCCCTGCAGATACCGTAACCAAAACCACCAACGCAGTTTTGGTGTTGCCCAAGACCTTGCCGTTGGTACAAAAGAAACTCACCAAAACATCCATTGATATTAAACGGGCAATGTCCTCCTGCTGCCAGTGCAGCTATTGCACCTCCCTTTGCCCCCGCAATCTGCTGGGGCACCCCATCGACCCCAGCGCGTATATGCTGGCAGCCTCCAACGGCGTAACCAGCGACACAAAGCCCTATATCAACGCAATGTTTTGCTCCGGATGCGGCCTTTGTGAAATGTATTCCTGCACCCAAGGGCTTTCCCCCCGCACTTTGCTGATGGCCACCAAAAGCGGCCTGCAACAAAATGGGCTCAAAGCGCCCCAAAACCCCGCTATGCGCCCGGTGGAGCCGGCAAGAAAGTTGCGAATGATCCCTCTCTCCCGGCTGCGTTCCCGCCTGGGGCTGGATCCGTATAATTGCTCCGCACCCGTAAGGGAAGAGCCGCTGAAATGTAAGCGGCTGCGTATTGCCCTTTCCCAGCATATCGGTGCACCGGCGGTGCCCATCGTTGCCAAGGGTGATCCGGTAAAAGCCGGGCAGATGATCGCCGCTCCCGCCGCCAAGGCGTTGAGCGTTGCCATCCATGCACCGGTAGACGGTATCGTTACCGAAGTAAATAATAAGAATATTACTATTAAGATTTAAAAGGAGGAACTGAATAATGAAAAAAGCCATTGGTATGGTGGAATTTAAAACAGTTTCCTCCGGTATGCGGGCGGCAGACCTCATGGTCAAGACCGCCGAGGTGGAACTGTTGCAGGCAGACACCGTTTGTCCCGGCAAATTTCTGGTGTTGATCAGCGGCGACTTAAGCGCAGTAAAGGCATCGGTGGATGCCGCTTGCGTGCACGATGCTGATCAGTTGATCGATCGTTTTGTGCTGGGCAATCCTCATGATTCTATTTTCAGTGCCCTTTACGGTGCATCCGAAATCGAATCGCCCAACGCCCTGGGCGTGCTGGAAACCTTCTCCGCTGCTGCCGCCATCGTCGCAGCAGATACCGCTGCCAAAACGGCCTTGGTGGACCTGATCGAGCTGCGGTTGGCACGGGGCATGTGCGGCAAGTCCTATCTGTTGCTTACCGGTGAAGTGGCAGCCGTGGA
The DNA here is from genome assembly GCA_045538295.1 of Eubacteriales bacterium. Lineage (GTDB taxonomy): Bacteria > Bacillota > Clostridia > Oscillospirales > QAKW01 > QAKW01. The sequence goes on along the minus strand of JAZSRD010000062.1, from coordinate 30,255 downwards.
GGCTGCCATCGAGCGGGCGAAGTTGGGTGCCGGAGAGGACGGTATGTTCCTGGATAGCGCCGTGATTCCCCGCCCCGATAAGAAGTTTTGGCAGAATATTTTATAAAAGGAATGTGTTAATATGCTCGCAATCGAACGACGTAATGCAATACTGGCGAAACTTTCTGCCGAGGGAAAGGTGATCGTTGCCGATCTGAGCCGTGAATTCGATGTGACCGAAGAAACAATACGGCGAGATCTGGAAAAATTGGATAAAGACGGTCTTGCCAAAAAAACCTATGGCGGTGCCGTGCTCAACGAAAATCTGAATACCGACCTTCCCTTTAATGTGCGTAAGCGTACTAATGTGGCGCTGAAACAGCAGATCGCCGAAAAGATCGCCCAATTGATCCACGACGGCGACTATATTATGCTGGATGCCAGTTCCACAGCGATCTACGTTACGAAATGCATCAAAGATCGCAAAAACATCACCCTTATTACCAACTCGGTAGAGATCCTGATGGAGTTGGCAGATAAGGGCGATTGGAATATCCTCTCCACCGGTGGGGCTTTAAAAAAAGGCGCCCTTTCCTTGGTGGGAACCTCTGCAGAGCGCATGATCCGTGGGTTCCATGTGGATCTGGCTGTTTGCTCCTGCAAGGGGATCGATATTAACATGGGGATCACCGATTCCAATGAAAAGGATTCCGAGATCAAGCAAGCGATCTTTGCCGCCGCCGGTCAAAAGATCCTGGCGGTAGATAGTACTAAATTTGATAAAATTTCCTTTGTGCGTGTGTGTGAGATCGGCGATGTGGATACCGTCGTTACCGATAGCGCGCCGGCTGACCGCTGGATCGAGCACTGCAAAGAAAAGAATGTGCAATTAATTTATTGATCCGAAAGGAGAAGAGAAAGATGAAAATCCTTGTAATCAACGCCGGCAGTTCTTCTTTAAAGTATCAACTGTTCGATATGGATACCGGCAACGTGCTTGCCAAAGGCAACTGCGAACGGATCGGTGCCGGCGGTACCATTACCCATAAACGTCCCAACCGGGAAAACTATTCTGCCCAGGTGGATCTTCCCACCCACGATGAGGCTTTGTCCCTGGTGCTGGATCTGCTGGTCAGCCCGGAATACGGCGTGATCGGCAGCGTTGAGGAGATCGATGCAGTGGGTCACCGCATTGCCCACGGCGGCGAGAAGTATAAAAGTTCTACCCTCATCGACGATGAGGCAGTGGAATACCTGGAAACCATCGTGCCCATCAACCCCCTCCACGGACCCCCGGCAATTAAAGGGATCCGCGCCTGCAAGCGGCTGATGGCAAACACCCCTCAGGTAGGCGTTTTCGATACCTCTTTCTATTCTCAAATGGAAGATTTTCGCACCATCTATGCCATTCCCTATGAATTCTATACCGAAAACAAGATCCGTCGTTACGGCTTCCACGGCACCTCCCATCGCTATGTATCTGCCAAAGCGGCAGAAATGCTGGGCAAGCCTATTGAAAAATTGAAGATCGTAACCTGCCACTTGGGCAACGGTTCTTCTATCACCGCAGTAGATCAGGGGGTTGCCATCGATACCTCCATGGGCTTTACCCCCCAGGAAGGCATTCCCATGGGCACTCGCAGCGGCACCATCGATCCCACTGTAATTCCCTACATTATGAAGGCTAAAAATCTTACCGCCGACCAGGTGGAGGATCTTTTAAACCGCCAGTCCGGTCTGCTGGGTGTGAGCGGTCTTTCCAACGATTCCCGCAACGTAGAAGAGGCCGCCATGGCAGGCAACTACAGAGCACAGCTGGCCATTAAGATTTTGGCAAACAGTATTAAAAAATATATCGGCAGTTACATCGCCGAAATGAACGGCATTGATGCCCTGGTATTCACCGCCGGGATCGGCGAGAATTCCGATATGCTGCGCAGCATGGTATGCAAGGATCTGGAGTTCTTTGGCATTGCCATCGACGAAGAGAAAAATGCTTCCATTCCCCGGGGCAGCGAAGCGGATATTACCGACGAGGGCGCCCGGGTAAGAACCCTGGTGATCCCCACCAACGAAGAATATATGATCGCTTTAGATACAGTGAAATTTTGTAAGGAGTAAAAACCATGGCAAACATTTCCGAAGCTGAGATCCGCGAGGTCGTCAGCCAAGTTTTAAACAAAATGCAGGCAACCGGCACCAACGATTGGGATAGCACTCATTATGGTTCCCGTAAATTCGTGGGTGTTTATGCCGATATGAACGATGCTATTGCCGCCGCCAGTGAAGGGTACCGTGCCGTGCGCGCCATGACAGTGGAGCAGCGGGAAGCCATTATTACCGAAATCCGCCGCCTGACCCGGGCAGAAGCCCCGGTAATGGCAGAGCTGGGCGTGGCAGAAACCGGCATGGGCAGAGTGGATCATAAACGGGCAAAGCATATTTTAGTTGCGGATAAGACCCCCGGAACCGAGGATATTATCTCCAATGCCCGCACTGGTGATAACGGCCTCACCCTGATCGAAATGGCACCCTTTGGCGTGGTGGGCTCCATTACCCCCAGCACCAATCCCAGCGAAACGGTGATCTGCAACAGTATCGGCATGATCGCCGCCGGCAACGGCGTGGTATTCAATCCCCACCCCAATGCCATTGCCGTTTCCAATTATGCCGTAGACCTGGTAAACCGGGCATCTAAAGCCGCAGGCGGTCCCGATGTTTTGGTATGCTCCATGGTGAAGCCCACCTTGGAGTCTGCCGCCGTAATGCAATCCCACCCCCTGGTGCGCCTGCTGGTATGTACCGGCGGTCCCGGGGTGGTAAGAGCAGTGCTCTCCTCCGGCAAAAAGGCCATCGGCGCCGGCGCCGGCAACCCGCCTGTTATTGTGGATGATACCGCCGATATTGCCAAGGCAGGGAAAGATATTATCGACGGTTGCACCTTCGATAACAACCTGCCCTGCATTGCAGAAAAAGAAGTTTTTGCTTTCCGCAATATTGCAGATCAGTTGATTGCTGCCATGGTGAAGAACGGCGCTTACCTGATCGATGCCGCCCAGGCTGATCGCCTGGCATCCATTGTTTTGGTGGAAAAGAAAGATAAGAGCGGCAAGGTGAGAAAGATCGTCAACCGGGATTGCGTGGGCAGAGATGCCGCTGTACTCCTTGCCAAGATCGGCGTAAAGGTGGGCAGTGATGTGCGCTGTATCATCTGTGAAACCGGCTTTGACCACGAATTTGTGCAGGAAGAATTGATGATGCCCATTTTGCCCATCGTGCGGGTGGATAACATCGACCAGGCCATTGAACTGGCAGTAAAGGCAGAGCATGGCAACCGCCATACTGCCCATATGCATTCTAAAAATATCGACCACCTTTCCCGTTTTGCCCGGGCGGTGGAAACCACCATCTTTGTGAAAAATGCGCCCTCTTATGCCGGTATCGGCTTTGGGGGAGAGGGGCACACCACCTTTACCATTGCCGGTCCCACCGGCGAGGGAATTACCTCTGCCCGCAGCTTTACCCGCCAGCGCCGTTGCGTGATGGCAGATAGTTTTCGGATCATTTAAGAAAGGATAGAGTTATGGTTTACGATGCATCTTTGGTTGCCGAGATCGTTAATCGGGTGATGGCGCAGTACGGTGGCAACGCCGCCGGCAACGATACCGTTCCCGTAGGCGTTTCCAACCGTCATATCCACCTTTCTGCCGAGCATGTGGAAATTCTGTTTGGCAAAGGGTATCAGCTGACCCCTTGGAAGGATCTTTCCCAGCCCGGTCAATATGCCTGCAAAGAGCAGTTGACCATTGTGGGTCCCTCCCTGCGCCCTATTGAGGGGGTTCGGGTGCTGGGTCCGGTGCGTTCTGCATCCCAGGTAGAGATCTCCCGCACTGATTCCTTTACCTTAAAGGTAAAGCCCCCGGTACGGGAATCCGGTGATATTGCCGGCTCTGCTCCCATCACCATAATCGGGCCCAAGGGCGTAGTGTCCTTAAAAGAGGGCTGTATTATCGCCAACCGCCATATTCATATGAGCGAGGAGGAGGGCGCCGCCTTTGCCTTGAAAGACGGGGATTATGTTACCGTGGAGGCAACGGGAGAACGCCGCACCACCTTTTACGATGTGCAGGTGCGGGTAAATAAGGCATTCCGGCTGGAAATGCATATTGATACCGACGATGCCAACGCCGCAGGCATTGGCAACGGTACCAAGGTTAAAATCATTCGTTAAATTCAATACAAACCAAAACCGTAGAATCACTTTTGTGAATCTGCGGTTTTTTGTTTGCGGCAATGCGATCCTGGCGATAATGTAATTATCTGCAACATAAAAATTCGGATTCTTGTCAATGTGCATAATATAATTATTTTAAATATCTGTTGCACAGGGGTTGACATCGTGGCTACTAAAGCAGTAAAATAGTACTGTTAAAAATCTATTGCGAAAGGGTTGTTTTAAAATGAGTAGAATGATAGGTACTGTATCAAGAGGCCTTCGTGCTCCCATTATCCGTGAAAACGAAGACTTGGCACAGATCGTTGTTGATTGTATTATGCAAGCGGTTGAAAACGGAGATTTTTCCGTTGGTGACCGGGATATTATTGCAATTACCGAATCTATCGTTGCACGTGTTCAGGGTAACTATGTTACTGTGGATGAAATCGCTCAAGACGTTCGCACCAAATTCGGCGGCGGCACTGTTGGTGTTATCTTTCCCATCCTTAGCCGGAACCGCTTTTCCATCTGCCTGCGGGGTATCGCTAAGGGCTGTAAGAAAATTGTTATGATGTTGAGCTATCCGAGTGATGAGGTTGGTAACTGCCTGGTAGATCTCGATAAGATCGACGAAGCCGGTATCAACCCGTATTCCGATATTTTGGATAAGGCAAAATACCGTGAGCTTTTCGGTTACGAGAAGCATCCCTTCACCGGTATAGACTATGTGGAATATTATGAGCAGCTTATTAAGGAGTGCGGCGCTGGGGTTGAGTTTGTTTTTGCAAATGATCCCAGAGTTATCCTGAAATATACAAAAAATGTTCTCAACTGTGATATTCACACCAGATTCCGTACAAGACGGATCCTTAAAGAAGCAGGTGCAGAGATCGTTTACGGTATGGATCAGATCATGAGCGCACCGATCAATAACAGCGGCTATAATGAAAAGTACGGTCTACTCGGCTCCAACAAATCCACCGAGGACAAAATCAAGCTGTTCCCCCGGGATTGCCAGGATCTGGTTGAAGATATTCAAAAACGCCTGCTGGATAAAACCGGCAAGAATGTTGAGGTAATGGTATACGGCGACGGCGCCTTCAAAGATCCCGTGGGTAAAATTTGGGAGTTGGCAGATCCCGTTGTATCTCCCGCTCACACTGCAGGCCTTGAGGGTACCCCCAACGAGTTGAAACTTAAATATCTTGCAGATAACGATTTTGCAAACCTCAAGGGCGATGAGCTTAGAGCAGCCATCGAAAAGAAAATTTCACAAAAGGACGATTCCAGCCTTGTTGGTAACATGGCAGCCCAGGGTACCACCCCCCGCCGCCTTACCGACCTGATCGGATCCCTTTGCGACCTTACCTCCGGCTCCGGCGATAAGGGCACTCCCTTTGTGTATATTCAGGGTTATTTTGATAACTACACAACCGAATAATGTCCAAAAAAACGCAAGAGAATTTCTGATATAATCCCCTTAGAGTAGATACTTGAAATAATAAAAGTTTCAAGAACTACACTAAGGGGATTTTTTTATACAAAGAAAATGATTAAAATCGTTAAAAAAGGAAGAAACGATCAGTTTTTGCTAAGCAGTCAAAAAATCTTCGATTTTGTAAAATCGGCAGTAAAATACCTAAAAATTATAAAAAATGACCGAAAGTGGAGGTAAAACCTCTAAATTCGGTCAAAATTTGGACGAGCGGATGCAAATAAATCCGAACTTTCCTCTAATTCCTTGAAGGTTACTGTTTTTGCGCCATCCTTGTAATTGAACACAAATTTTAGTCCGTCGTCATATACAATCACTGCATTTACAAACGTATTGATTAGCCGCTTTCTATGTTCGAGTTTTGTGGTATCGAGTTTGCCTAATCTATGGAACCAGAACTTAACTTGCTTTCTCGAAAGTAAAGGCTTTTTGATTTCTTCTTGTGCTATCATCACTGAAAGTTCATCTCTGCGCTCTTCCAGATCTGTCAAGCGTTGTTTGGTGGATTGTGTGTAAATACCGTCCTGTATAGCATTAAGCATATTTTCAATGCCACGCTCAATATCAGATAATTGTTTTTGAAGCATCGGGAGAGTAACATTTTCTTTCGATTGAACTTCCATAACGATATCCGTAATATCTTCAATAGCATCGTCATCAAAGATAATCTTCTTGATCTGCGCCATTACGATATCTTCAATCCAATCCTTACGAATGGCTTTTTTATCGCAACCGCAACGCTTTTTAGATTTCACGCATTTATAATAACGATATTTACGTTCGGTGTTGCTCGTACCGCTTTCGCCAACCATAAAGGATTCACACTTGCCGCAAAACAGTTTTGTGGTGAGAAGATAATCATCTTCGGCTTTATGACGGGCAGGAGCTTTTTTGTTTGTTGCAAGTTTTTCTTGTACAGCATCAAATATCTCTTGCGGAACAATCGTAGGCACCCCGCCCGGTGTAACGACATCCTTGTAAGAATACTCACCTATATAGTGGCGGTTTTGAAGCATACGAGCAACGCTGTTGATATTCATTGTACCGCCGCGTTTGTTTTTAATACCTTTTGCATTCAACTCTACGGCTAACTCTTTCATCGTTTTGCCGTCAAGATAATGTTGGAAGGTTTCCAAAACAACCGGTGCTGTTAACGGATCAATTTCAAAACGCTTGTCCATATCGAGTTTATAACCGACAGGAAGTGTACCACCGTTGTATCGGCATTTCAAAGCATTCTCCATCATACCTCGGTTGACCTTTTCGGCAAGTTCGGCAGAGTAATACTCAGCCATACCTTCAAGAACAGATTCAAGAATAATTCCCTCTGCTCCTTGCGAAATAGCTTCGGTTGCGGAGATGACTTTGACATTGTTCTTCTTTAAGATAGCTTTATAGTGTGCGGAGTCATAGCGGTTACGAGAAAAGCGGTCGAGTTTCCAAACAAGGATAACGTCGAACATCTTTTTGCCGCTATCCTTAATCATTCTCTGAAATTCAGGACGATTATCCGTTTTTGCAGACAGGGCGCGATCAATATATGTCCCGAGGATGGTAATGTCATTGCGCTCTGCAAAAGCCATGCACTCACGAAGCTGACCGTCAATGGACTCTTCTCGCTGATTTTCACTTGAATATCGTGCGTATATTACGCCTGTCATTTTATCGCCTCCTTGTTTTTTCAAAGATAAGCATGTTTGCATAATTTTGTTGAAGGGAACTAAGATCTGTGTCTATATTCCAATGAGGATATACATTCTTCAATTTAGTTAATTCTGAACCGATATTAAGTAGATAATCTTTATAGCAAATTAATGGTGAATCAGTTGCAAACAATGAATTATAACAGGCTTCGCCTTTTTGTGCTAACAGATGAACAAAAAAATATATTATTCTGTAAACACGGTCAGCAGCATATATATTTTGTCCATAGTAGTTTTTGGCACATTCTATAAGATTGTTGGTATCGTCATCAACCTTATCGCGAAGCATAGGAAAACTATCATATACAAAAGATTCTGCGAAATATTCACTCCATATACTAATACAAGACAAAAGGATATATTCTTCTCTATCATCTGGATTATTTAAATCAAAGGCGGATCTTGTGTTTACAGTATCGCGGATTTTATAAATAAATTGATTATCAACGGCGTGGCCGATTTCGTGCACTATCGTTGTTAAACCTAACCACTGCATATCGGTATAATTAGGTTCTGCAATATTATCATTTAGAGAGAACAGATCAGTAACAAAGCCGATTAAAAGTCCAGATTTAACAATAATAGCTTGACAGTATTCTCCATTTTCGTCAGTACCTTCAAGCGTCTTAGCGGCCACCTGATACATTTGAGTGTTTTCAGCATGTGATTCAGTATGAAGAATGGCTGAATATTCAGCTATTGTTTCAATAAAAGTATCAGTTTCGGAGTCACCGATAACAAAATATTTCAGACTTTCTATTTTGTCAGAAAGTCGATTTATACAAGGAAATACTGCATTGTTGCATAAAGTTCTAAATGTATTATCTAAGTTTGTTTTAATGATAAACTCCATTTTTATTCCTCCGCTTGTCCGCTGTTTACCCACGCATCAATTTCGGAAAGTTTGAATTTCCACTTCTTGCCGATCTTATGTGCTGGCATACCCTTGTTGGCTATCCATTTAAGTGCCGAATCACGGCTAATCCCTAGATACTTGCAAATCTCGGGCATCGAATAGTATCTATCTTCAAAATCGGTCATAATTTCACACTCCTTACTGGATTAAATATATTATACCATAAATCAAATCTAAAGTAAAGATAATTGCCGATTATTGTATGGTATTCATGCGAAAACAAATTTACTTGCCAAATAAAATCTCCTTACTATACTGCTTGATGTACTCTGTTAAAAACAGTAGTGTAAAATATTAAGCAGTATGTAAGGAGGATTTTTTATGAGTAGAATCATTACAAATTCAGTGATCGGAGATTTTGAAAGGTATCTACGTTCGGATGAAAAGAGCGAAAATACCATTGAGAAGTATTTGCGTGATGTAAGGGCATTTTGTGTGTTTGCAGGAGCAAGAGAAATCAGCAAATCTGTAGTTATGGAATTTAAGGCTTCGCTTGTTGAAAGCTATGAGGTCACAAGTGCCAATTCTATGATTGCGGCGGTAAATGCTTTCCTACGGTTTATGGGTTGGGTGGATTGTTGCATTAAACAATTCAAGGTGCAGAAAAAAGCCTTTTGCTCTGAGGAAAAGGAATTGACGAAAGCGGAGTATATTCGTCTTGTAAATACGGCAAAGCAAAAAGGCAATGAACGATTGAACCTGATCCTACAGACAATTTGTGGAACGGGCATCCGTGTTAGCGAATTACAGTTTATCACCGTTGAAGCAGTACAAAAGGGTGAGGCGGTAGTTTCCTGCAAAAATAAAACCCGAACGGTGTTTATCGTTCGGGAGTTGCAGAAAAAACTATTAAATTATATTAAGGCTAAGGGTATCTATACAGGCTGTATCTTTATCACGAAATCCAGCAAACCTATGAGTCGATGTAATATTTGGCGTGAGATGAAAGCACTGTGTGAGCAGGCAGGGGTATCACCTGATAAGGTGTTTCCTCATAATCTTCGCCATCTGTTTGCCCGCACGTTTTACGGTATCGAAAAGGATATTGCCAAGCTTGCCGATATCCTCGGTCACAGTAGCATCAATACCACTAGGATCTACATCATCACTACTGGTGCAGAACATAAACGTAAGATGGAAAATATGCGACTAATAATTTAAAAACCGATACCCGCGGTATCGGCAAATAACATAATCTTCATTATGTTGTTTAATAAGTCGCTGCATTTAGCGAAAATTATAGATACTCTATTGTAGTATAGCATAAATAGGTTATTAATTCAACTACTGTCACAAATTTTTCGAAGGTTTTGGAATTGAAAAAGAAATATAGGCATGACAAAATAGCCTTTCCTATCTTCTTTCTTTTGAAAGTGTGGAAAGGCTTTGTTGTCATGCCTTTTGCATATATGCTTTTGTTTCAGTTATGTAGGGTTATTGCACTGTTTCTGTAAGTAAACAACATAATGAAGATTATGTTGCTATGTATGGCAGTTAATATCGTACTTATTAGTTTTAGAATTAATAGTCAGATTTATAAAGGTGAATTATATGAAAAACCAATTGACATTTGCGAAAACAACAAATTTAGGTAGCAGAAATATTAATGAAGATTCAATCGGGATTATTGAACAGGAAAGAAAAATCGGATTTGTGTTATGTGACGGACTTGGTGGACATGGACTTGGGGATGTAGCATCTCAAATGGTTATTGATGTGTTTACAAACGAAATCAGACAGCCTGATAAGTGCCACGATATAATCACAAGGACTTTTGAAAATTCACAAAAAAGAATTCTAGAAGAGCAAAGACTTAAAGGCGCGTCAAGCAAAATAAAGACAACCGCAGTAATTGCTGTTGTAGATGAACATCGTGCTTATATTGGACATATCGGTGACTCACGATTGTACATATTTAGGAATAATGAAATAAGCAAACGAACGATAGATCACAGCATACCTCAAATGCTTGCTTTATCGAAGGAAATAAAGGATGAAGACATAAGAAATCATCCTGATCGAAACATGCTACTCCGGGTAATAGGCACCGAATGGCAGGAGCCTCAATACGAAATGATGAAGCCCATCCCGCTAAGAAAAATTCAAGCTATGTTGCTGTGTTCAGATGGCTTTTGGGAGTTGATTGATGAGGAAGCTATGTGCCAGTGCTTAAAAGATGCAAATAGTGTTGATGAATGGCTGGAAACAATGATAAAAGTTGTTGAGATTAATGGCTCTGGTCGAGATATGGATAACTTCTCGGCTATTGCAATTTGGAACGAAAGAAAATGAGGTGTTCATTATGATAATGACAAAGGACAATGATTTTTCTTATAGAGAAAATGACATATGCGCTTTAGCTACGGTATCTGTAATCGGAGACCGTAAGACTCAGGAGGACTGTTTTGGACACAAAACCAACGAACAAAGTCTACTCCTTTGTGTTTGTGACGGTATGGGTGGATATACCGGCGGAAGTGCTGCAAGCAAAATAGCTGTAGAAACAATACTAAACGACTTTGCTGAGCAGAGAGTAGTTGATGATCCCGCTACATTACTGGGTAGGTTGACTAAATCAGCAAATGACGCAGTTTCATCACTTCACAAAACCAACGAGGATGTTCCAAATGCCGGAAGCACTATGGTATTAATATATATCGCAGATAACCTGCTCTATTGGAGTGCAGTTGGAGATAGCCGCCTATACATTTGGAGAAAGGGAGAATTCATTCAAACAACGAAAGACCAAAACTATCACACTGTTCTCAAGGAAAAGCGTAGTGCTGGTGAGATATCCGAGGATGAATTTGTTCAAGGGCAAGCACGTGGCGATGCACTTGTAAATTACCTCGGGATAGGAACCTTGAGCCTTGTCGATTATAACAAGGAACCATTGAAGCTTAAATCTGGTGATCAGTTGCTGATTTGCACAGATGGATTGTATCGGATTTTATCTGATGAAGAAATATCTGGAATTCTAAGCAGCGAAAATGATGCGAAGACAACCCTTCAAATGATAGAGTTTTCGGTAAGAAAAAAAGCTGGCGAAAACAATAAGAGACGCGACAACATGACTGTCTCGCTGATAAAAATCAAGTGATTGGAGAATAGTGACATGAAGGCAATTAGATGTTTAAATGGGCATTGGTACGATTCTGAAACATATGATAAATGTCCACACTGCGGTCAACCGAATACAGTGACACAATCTCATTCTGAAGAAACTGTAAAAGAAAGCAAAAAAGGGTTTTCGCTGTTTAAGAAAGGCAAAAAGAATAAAACCGATACAGCTCCCGTGGTCACAGAGGATAAACCGGCATCTGTAACCTCCCCCAAGGGTCCATCCTCTGCTACGCATGATGAGGTTACAGAACGCTTTTTTGCTGATATCGACGATGATAAAACAATGTCTATGTTTGCACCTGGCGACACTTCTGGTGCAGCTACTGTTACCGGAACAGACGAAATACCAAGCGGTGAAGTTAAGAAAAAAACAACGTCTGAGCCTCTTGCAGCGGCCGTTCAGAGAGTTTCTGCTATGGACGAAGGAAAAACGCTCAGTTATTTCAACGCTATGACAAATCAAGGCGATGCAACTGGTGCGATTAACGTAAACAAGGCATCGGAGCCTGTAGTTGGATGGCTCGTTGCGATATCGGGAGTCCATTTTGGGGAGAGCTTTCCGCTCTATGTTGGCAAGAATACAATTGGACGCAGTGATGGAAACAAGGTTGTGCTGGGATTAGACCAGAGCGTTTCAAGAGACAATCATGCAACTATCATCTATGAGCCTAAGAGAAGAGAGTTTTATCTTCAATCCGGCAATTCAGATGGACTGATTTATCTAAATGATTCTTTTGTTAATGGATCACAAATTATGAAAGAAAAGGACACTTTGGAGATAGGATCATCAAAACTGATTTTTATCCCCTTGTGCGGAACTGATTTTTCATGGGAACAGTATATGTAAAGGGGTTGAGTTATAGTTATGAAGCAATGTCTTTCTTGTTTCAATCAATATGAAGAAAACTATAGTGTTTGTCCTAAATGTGGACAGAATGAAAATATTGAACCGGTAGAGCCAATTCATCTTACTCCCGGCACTGTTCTTTGTAATCGATACATTATTGGAACAGCAGTTGGAGCTGGCGGTTTCGGAATTGTTTATAAGGCTTGGGATCAAAAACTGGAAAGCATTGTTGCTGTTAAAGAATTTTTTGTCAATAGATTAGTAACACGCGCGCCTGGAACCAGAGATCTTATCGTCACCCAAAAAGGTAAAAGTGAATTTGAGTACAGAAAGCAGCGTTTTCTTGCTGAAGCAAGAACAATGGCAAAGTTTGGCTCTCATCGAAGCATTCCGAATGTATTTGAATTTTTCGAGGAGAACAACACAGCCTACATTGTCATGGAATTGTTGCAAGGTATATCTCTAAGCGAATACATAGCAAACAACGGTGGCAGAATTGATGTTGAGTTTGCCACAATGATAGTTAACGAGGTAGGCAATGCACTAAATTCGCTCCACAAAGAAGGAATTACACATTGCGATGTTGCCCCAGACAACATCTTTCTTTGCAATGGCAAGGAAATCAAGGTTAAGTTGATGGATCTTGGCGCCGCAAAGTTGAAAGATAGTTCTACGGATGTTATCGATATCATCCTAAAACCGGGATATTCCCCTGCCGAACAGTATGACAATAGTAAAAACATTGGTCCCTGGACTGATATTTATTCATTAGGTGCTACCTTCTACATGATGATAACTGGTATCAAGCCGGATGAATCAACAAATAGAAAAATCGAGGATACCACTGTTCCACCGGCTCAAATGGATGAATCCATAAATGAGAACCTGAGCAATGCTATTATGAAAGCTATGGCTATCGATATCCATATGCGATTTAAGAAAGTGGATGAGTTTCTTTTAGCAATCAACGGAGAAAAAAAGGTCGTCACACTTTCCAAAGAAAAGAAGCGTAGAAAAACGAAAAGATTTGTAAGCATAGCGCTAGCTCTTGTCATACTAATTACAACTATAGGCATCGTTGCCCGTAATTATGAAAAAGAGGCTGCTGAAGGATATCTGAAGCCCGCAACAATTAGCGTCTGGTATTCTGTTAACGAGGGATCATCAGAGCATGAAGCAATGCAATTCATAGTTGATGATTTCACTGCAACGTTTCCCGATGTGACAATAGAGCTACGAGCAATACCGAGCGAAACATATGCCGAAGAACTCAGTAATGCAGCAAAGAACGGAGAACTTCCCGATCTGTTTGAAAGCACAGATCTAAACGATACTATTCTGGAAGATGCGCAAAGCATTGAAGAACTTTTGAGTACCGAACAGGCAAAAGCATGTCTATTCCTAAATCAATACAGTGCTCACTATAGCGATACAAAGAGATTACCTCTTGCCATTGAGGTTCCGGTTGCCTATGTTATCACAGCGGGAAACACCTCAACTGAGTACAGTAAGAAGTATTTTGGTAATGTTACTGATTTCAATGTTTCAGGCAACAGCATTGCATATGACTCACGACGTAAGGCTCTTATTGAAAACAATTTTGGTAGTTCTAATTTTGCAGATATCGCAACATTTATGGACAACGCTAGCAACACGAGCCCCGTTTTGTTGTCATCCACGATGATTCTAAGTGAATTTAGAAACACCCTTGTCGGCTATGAAAAAGAATGCGTATTTTATGATGCAGAGAAGATATACTGCGATTACACATATGAGTGGAGCATAGGTTCGGAAGGCGGAAATGAGCTTGTGGCTGCAGAGCGCCTCTTATCCTGGATGCTCGGGAACTCGTATCAGAGTGCTCTTATGATCACAAAATGCAATGAAGGTCAGATACCTGTAAATAAAACGTGTTTTAACACGAAAATTGAGTCAAAATATCTTGCTCCCATTAGTGAAATATACGAGCGATTTGTTTTTGATACCAAATAGTAAAGGAAGTGGGAGATTATGAAAACTTTATGCTTAGGATGCATGCAGGAATTTGATGATGAATACAAAATATGTCCCCACTGTGGCTATGCTGTAGGAACAAAGGCAGAAGAAGCTATACATATTCAACCTGGGACGCGCCTTCATGATCGGTATATTGTGGGCAAGGTGTTAGGCTTTGGTGGATTTGGCGTTACATATATAGCTTGGGATGAAAAATTGGAGCAAAAGGTTGCAATTAAGGAATATTTGCCAAGCGAATTTTCTACAAGAATGCCCGGACAGACTCAAGTTACTGTATTTAATGGTGAAAAGAATGAGCAATTTCACGATGGTCTCATAAAATTTATTGACGAAGCAAAACGTCTTGCCAAATTTCAGAACGAACCTGGCATTGTAAAAATCTTTGACAGCTTCGAAGATAATTCCACAGCATATATTATTATGGAGTACCTTCAGGGAGAGACTCTTGCTAGTTATATGGAACGTATGGGTACCATTGATGAGCAGGATGCAGTTGCCATGCTTATGCCAATCATGGAATCCTTACAGGCAGTTCATGCCGAAGGAATTATTCACAGAGATATAGCTCCGGATAACATATTTCTTACCGATGATGGTGAGATCAAGCTTATTGACTTCGGTGCTTCTCGCTATGCAACAACATCGCATAGCCGAAGCTTAACGGTTGTTATTAAGCAGGGCTACTCCCCTGAAGAACAATACCGTAGTCGCGGAGATCATGGTCCTCATACAGATGTGTATGCACTTTCTGCGACACTTTACAAAATGATCACAGAAAAAACTCCTCCTGATGCAATGGAGCGACGAGTTGAGTACGAAAATAAGAGCAAGGATATTCTCGTTGAGCCGCGTAGATTAACTAAAAAGCTCACTAGAAACAGAGAAAATGCAATACTTAATGCCTTAAATGTTCGAATTGAGGATCGTACACCAACAGTGGCAGCTTTCATCGATGAACTCAACGCGGATCCTCCAGCTAAACGTATTTACGGTAAAATCAAACTCATCGATAGACTTCGCTGGCCGTTGTGGTTAAAAATTACGGTGCCTGCTTTGTTTGCAGTGCTTTTGACATTAGCCATCTTACTATTAACTGGAGTAATAAATTTCTCGAAATTCTCTCAAGAGATAGTAATACCTGAGGGTGTTGTAGTAGTTCCTGAGGTTGAAGGCATGTACACAGAAGAAGCCGTGGATCTGATAACCAGTGGAAACCTTCTTGCCTCCACGGATGGAACGATCGAGTCTCAATACATCCCTGCGGGTAAGATCATACTTCAAACTCCGACAGGTGGCTCCTATATGGACATCAACAGTACGGTTGTTTTGACGGTAAGCAGTGGTAAGAGTGTTGTATCACCTGAAAACGGAATTTCAACTGTTCCTTACGTGATTTGGGAAACTAAGGACGATGCTATTGCAAAGTTAATCAAGGCCGGCCTTGCGGAACCTGAGATTGTTGAAAGACACGACGACAATGTTTCCGCAGGTGCTGTTATTGCCCAAAGCATAAATGCCGGAGAAAAGGTAGACGAAGGTACCAAACTTACCTTAACAATTTCTATTGGCCCGGCTGCGTTTGAAATGCCTAATGTTGTTGGTCAGACCAAGGATAAAGCTGAGTCTACACTTAATAACAAAGGTCTTGTAGTTGTAGTTGAATACAAGAAGGATGATTCAGCTAAAGAAGGTACGGTTTTAGCACAAAGCATTTCCAAGGGTGAAAGTGTTAAACGTGGTGATGAAATCACCATTACCGTGGCCACAAACACAAAAACAGTCAAGGTTGCAAATGTTGTTGGCAAATCGAAGAGTGATGCAGAAAGCATTCTTAAGGATCAAGGATTTAAGGTTACTATTCTTGAAAACTATGATGCAAATGTTGCTGCCGGTAAGGTTATCAGCCAGTCCCCTGAAGCAGGAGTTTCTCAACTCCCGGGTGCCGAAATCATACTTTATGTAAGTAAAGGAAAACAACCTATAACAATAACACTAAATGCAAATGGCGGTACTGTTACCCCAGGAAGTAAAACGGCATATCTTTCTGAAACGTATGGTTCATTACCAACACCAACAAGAGAAGGATATTCATTCGAGGGTTGGTATTCTGCAAAATCAGGCGGTGTAAAAGTATCATCCAGTACAACAATAACTACACCGTCTAGCCATTCATTGTACGCGCAATGGACACCTAATACTTACACAGTTTCCTTCGACTCAAATGGAGGCGGAACTGCACCCTCCTCAAAGAAAGTAACATTTGGCTCTACTTATGGTACTCTCGGCACAGTTAGTCGTTCTGGATATACGTTCGTCGGATGGTTTACTGAAAAGAATGGCGGTAAAGAAGTTCTTGCAGAAACAAAATATACAACAGCATCAAATCAGACTTTATATGCTCATTGGAGTGAGAATGGCTACACCGTAAAGTTTAATGCGAATGGCGGAACAGTAGGTACGTCAAGTAAAAATGTCGTTTATAGCGGTACATATGGCACTTTGCCTACTCCTACCCACTCAGGCCATATTTTTGATGGTTGGTATACTTCACCTAGCGGAGGTAGTAAAGTCACAGCTACTACAAAAGTGAGCATTACGTCCGAGCAGACATTGTATGCGCATTGGACAGAAATTGTTGTTACAGAAGTGTCGGTTAGAACAAATCCGAATATTACAGACTATTTTGTAGGTGAAACTCTGAACGCCTTAGGACTGTCTCTAACTGCCAAGTATAATGATGGTAGCTCTAAAACCATTTCGAGTGGATTTAGCTGCTCACCGACCAAACTCTCTTCCTCTGGAAAGCAAACTATTACGGTTTCTTATGGCGGAAAAACGACATCTTTTTCTGTCAATGTAGAGAATGTAGTAGTAACGACCATCTCAATTAAAAGCAAGCCTACAAAAACAACATATTTTGTTGGTGAAAATTTGAATACCACAGGACTTACTATAACAGTGCTATATAACAACGGCACAACAAAGACAATCTCAAGTGGATTTAGCTGCTCGCCCACATCATTGTCTTCGTCAGGAACCAAAACCATAACAGTTACATACAACGGAAAAACAACTACTTTTACTGTAAGTGTTTCAGACGTTGCCCTTTCTTCGATTGCAATTAAGAGTAAACCCACAAAAACCTCATACTACGTGGGCGATACACTTAATACATCGGGTTTGACATTGACCGCACTATATAACGACGGCACGACAAAGACAATCTCAAGTGGATTTAGCTGTTCGCCGATGGCGTTATCATCTGCCGGAACAAAAACAATTACTGTAACCTACAGCGGCATGACAACAAGTTTTACAGTAACGGTGCTTTTGAAGGAAGAAGTTACTTATAGTTTGGCCAATGGTGTCTTAACGATTAGCGGAAATGGTGCCATGGATGATTATGCTGCAACATCTGCGCCTTGGTATTCTAAAGCATCTTCTATTTCAAAAATTATAATAGAAGATAATGTTACAAGCATTGGTGATTATGCATTTTATTGGTGTACCGCTGTTCGAGAGATCTCTATCTCAAGTAGTGTCTTAAGCTTTGGTGAGAGTTCATTTGCTGGTTGCAATTCTCTTAAGAGCTTAGCAATTCCAAATGGTGTTACATCTATTGGTGATGATGCGTTTTATGGTTGTACTTCTCTTCAAAGTATTACTATTCCAAGTAGTGTAACAAGAATCGCGTCTGATGCATTTGATGATTGTTCTTCACTTAAGAGTATTGAGGTGGCAGCTGCCAACAAAAATTATCATTCAAAGGGAAATTGTTTAATTTCAACATCAACGAATACATTGGTTGCTGGATGTCATAATAGTGTAATTCCAAATTATGTTACAAAAATTGGAAGTCAAGCATTTTCTGGTCGCACATCTCTTCAAAGCATCACTATTCCTAATAGTGTCACAAGCATTGGCTATGCGGCTTTTGATTATTGTACCTCACTACAAAGCATCACTATTCCTAGTAGTGTTACAAGCATTGAAATGGGCGCATTTATTAATTGCAAAAACCTTAATAGCATCCATTTCTCTGGCACAAAGTCACAGTGGAAAGCAATAAATAAGAGATCGGACTGGAATTCTCTAACAGGTACATACAAGGTTTATTGCACTGACGGCACACTTAATAAAGATGAGTCGTAAATGCCAGTAAGTCTCCCGTGTGGAGGAATCTCTACACGGGAGACCCAGATGGGTATTTATTAGACGTTGATTTATGAATGAATTCGTAATTCAACCTGTGATAAATAACCAATACAAATGAAAGGCGGAATTTATTGTGAATATGTTAATTGAAAACGGCATAGTCAACGAGGTAGATTGTGGGAGCAATCTTGCCTATGCTGTAAACGATAATACTATTTTTTCTCCAACTGAATACAAGGTGTTGCAAAGTCAGTCTGATGGTGTCTTTATCAAGTGCATGAAGCTCCTATACAATGGGAAGATTCAGCTCTATTACCTGTCAAACCACTTTAGGCCGTTGACAGATATCCTTTACACCTTAGAACCAAATTCATTTATGAACGTTGTCTCAAATGTTCTTGCGGATATACTTTCTGTGAAAAACAACGGATTTCTGTCTTGTGAGAGTGTAGATATTTCATTAGAGCATATTTACGTAGATCCCGTTACATACAAAATCGGTCTGATCTACTTTCCCCTCTCAAAACGATTGTATTCAGATTCGTCTGCCTTTGAGAGTGAGTTTAGAACGAGTTTGATTAAACTGATCCAAAACCTGCAATCAATTTCCTCTCCTAAAACTATGCAGTTGGCTATGGATCTGTCTAACGGGAAGTTGCCACTTGAAGATATTTATTCCAGGAATAAGAGTTCGCTTGTTCCCGAAACCAAGGAGCATTATCAGGGTGCTCCCGTTACACCGCAAAGAAACAAACGAGTTAAACTTATTGCTACCAACGCATCTATGCCTTTCGAAATTTTGGTGACTAAAGATGAATTCACAATCGGCAAAAAGCAAGAACTCGTGGACGGGGCAATCGCCTTTAACAAGATGATAAGCCGTTCGCATTGTAAAATAGCACGACATGGCGAGCAGTTTGTGATTATTGATTTGGGTAGTGCTAACGGCACGTATGTTAATGGTCTGCGCATTCAGGCCGGACAACCATACCCAATTAAGAACGGCGATTTAATTCGGCTTGCTAATAGCGAATTTCAAGTTAGTATAGAGTAAGGGGGAATATATAAATGGCCAGACCGAGAATTATTATTGCAGATACAGACCATAGCTATATTGTTCCTCTGCAACATAAATTCATTGAAGAATTTTTTGAAAAAATTGACCTTGAGGTTATCACCGAGAAAAGTTTCTTTGAACAACTTTTTTCAGTTCCGCAGAAGATAGATATGCTGATTGTATCAGAAGATCTCTTCTCCATTGAACTTCTGAAACACAGTATTGGCAATATATTTATTATGACTGAGCAGCCTGCGGATAGTCTTAGTGTAGAACCGAATGTTCATCATATCTACAAATACACAAGTATTAAAGAGATATTTAATGTTATCACCGGCAAAGGCACTGTCACACTGAGCACTTCTGCAGAACACCAAAAAGAACCGGAAATAATTACAGTCTTCTCTGCTGCCGGTGGCGTAGGAAAAACAACCATAGCTCTTGGCATCTGTGCAGCTCTTGGCAAAAATTACAAGAAAGTGTTATACATAAATGCTGCTCGTTTGCAGGTATTCCAGACGTTACTGTCAAATCCGGCATCAATTAGTGCAACAGATGTGTATGCCAGACTGTCTATTGGCAAGGAAAATATTTATCCGGATATTAAGCACGCCGTTAGAAATGAAGGCTTCAGTTATTTACCTCCTCTCAGAGCATCTTTAATGTCATTGGGCATAGATTACTCTATCTATGAAAAAATAGCTGTATCGGCGCAAAAAAGCAGAGATTATGACTATGTTGTAATCGATGCGGATTCTGTTTTCGACGAGAATAAGGCTAGGCTTATCGATATTTCTAACAGGGTTATTATTGTAACAAGACAAAGCAAGGCTTCTGCTTATGCGACGAAAAATCTTGTTGCGAACATTAACGGTGTTAGCAACGATAAGTTTATATTTGTGTGCAACGATTTTGATGAAGATAGTCCCAATGAACTAATCACACCTGATGTTATTAACACTGTTAATGTTGCCGACTATGTGGGACATCTTTCTAACTATGATCAGCTAAAGGCGAGCGATTTGGCAAATAACAACGAGATTCAAAAAATTGCCTTTTTGATTCTTTAAGGGGTGTGACTATGAGTAAGGACAAAGCTATAGTAATTTTTAATTACATAAAGAAAAACAAGTGTGTTGATCTCGAGGTGCCGTTGGATATTACTGCAACAGATCTCGTTATTGCCTTAAACACGGCATATGACTTAGGCATCGACACGACAAATATTAAGAACTGTTACTTAAAAGCCGAAAACCCGATAGCTCTTCTTCGTGGGAATAAGACTCTTGCAGAGTACGGCATAAGAAACGGTTCTATAATCAATTTTACAGAATAGGAGGCGAAGACAATGGACAGCAAATATAAGATTATCATCTCCGGTAAAAACATATATAAAGAGTTTGAACTTCCTGTAGATAAAACCGACATAAAGCTTGGGACAGATATTAGCTGCGCACTTCGACTCCACAGAGATTTATTCTTTGAGCCAATAGAATTGAGTTTCGTTAAGAACGATGATGAATGGTCTATTTTTTGCTCGGAGAACCTTTATGTGTCTCTTGGCGACAGTCGTAAGTTGATGACATTTTCGCCTAAGCATGGTGACATTTTTACGGTTAAATATCTTGAGTCAAACAATGATGCATTCACAGTTGAGTTCATAATTGATTTCGACAATGGTGAACGAAAATATGAGAGAGCTATTGACGTCTCAAAGTGCAGTACAATCAGAATTGGTTCTGACAATCAGTGCCAAATTAAGTTGCGCAGCCCTTATGTTAAGAACGATCTCATCGAACTTCAGTTGTCAGTCAATGGATACGAGCTGCACGTAAGGCAGACATCGTATGGCGTTTATTACAACGGAACTAAAGTCAATAGTACTTGTGTAATTAAAAATGGTGATTTCTTTTCAGTTTCTGATTTTATTTTCTACTATAAAAATGGGACTATATGGACGGAGATAAGGGAAGGATTAACCGTTAATGGATTATCATTTACCGACTATCCAAATCCTAATGACTACCCCAAGTTCAAGAGAAATACTCGTGTTAGAACAGTAGTCAATGATGAGAAAATTGAAATATTGGATCCTCCTGCTCAGCCACAGAAGCCGAAGACCAACATTTTTCTTAGCCTGCTGCCTTCATTTGGCCTGCTTTTAACATCTGGCCTTATGGCAACGATGGGCGGCAGTATGATGGTATTTAGTCTTATCTCTGGCGCAATGGCGATTGTAACAACTGTAATAACAACGATACAGAATAAAAAAGAATTCAAAAAGTCTAGTGCTGAAAGAATTGAAAAGTATCAAAAGTATGCTCAAGATAAGCGTGCTGAAATCACCGAGGCTCGAAATCAAGAGAGAGAAACCCTTGAAAGGATTTATACCAATCTCCCTTCTGAGCAGTCTCTCTTCAAAAACTTCTCAAGCGATTTGTTTGATCGTCGTTTAGATGATGATGACTTTTTGAAGGTCCGTTTAGGCGTAGGAAGCATTGATTCCGTGCGTGTAATTGAATATAAGAAGCAAGAGCGCCTGGAAGTAGAAGACGATCTGCAGTTAATTCCACAGAACATTTCTGCAGAATTCGCATCTCTGTCTAACGCACCGGTAGTGTGCAATTTTAGAGACGCCAATGCTCTCGGAATTATCGGCGAAGAAGCTCATCGGTTTGCACTGATGAAGAATATCATTATCGATATTTGCGCAAGACACTATCATACTGATATTAAAATGTTCTTTGTAGTTGATGAGGCTAACAAGGAAAAAGTAAACTGGCTTCGTTTTCTCCCGCATTTGTCAAACGAAGTGACTGGTTCCAGAAACATTGTTTGTGATGATGAGAGCAAAAACCGTGCATTTGATTATTTGTACAAGGAATTTAATTTACGTTCTCAAAAGGATGGAGATAAAAACGAAAAAGACCGTCATATCATTGCTTTCTTCTACGACGAAAGCGGATTCCAGACCCACCCGATATCGAAGTTTACTGATAAGTTAAAAGATCTTTCGACAACGTTCGTTTTCATGGCAGATAAAAAGGGAGATGTTCCACAGGGCTGCTCCTCTCTGATCTGGTTAAATTCTGTGTCTTCTGGTGCCCTTATGGAATCTGCTAATCAGGATCAAATGGTAGACTTCGCCTTCAATGCAATTGACGACGACTCCGCAAAGCAAATTGTAAGTTTCCTAGCGCCTGTTTATACCGAGGAGATTTCACTCGAAGGCAGCCTTACAAAGAACATTTCTCTCTTTGAGATGTTTAATATTCTTGTTGTAGACGATTTGAATTTGGATCAAAGATGGGCAAATTCAAAAGTTTATCAATCAATGGCTGCTCCAATAGGTGTAACAAAGGCAGGCACTATTAGCTTGGACTTGCATGACAAAGCACACGGACCGCACGGCCTCGTTGCCGGAACAACAGGTTCTGGTAAGTCGGAGGTTCTGCAGACATATATACTATCCATAGCTACCATATTCCATCCCTATGAAGTGTCATTTGTCATTATCGACTTCAAGGGTGGTGGCATGGTAAACCAATTCAAAGATTTGCCTCATCTGCTTGGAGCAATTACCAACATTGATGGTAAGGAAATTGATAGATCTCTTAAATCAATTAAGGCTGAGTTGCAAAAGAGGCAACGCTTATTTGCCGAAGCAGAAGTTAACCATATTGATAAGTACATACAAAAATATAAGGCAGGAAAGGTATCCACTCCAATCCCGCACCTAATTCTCGTAGTAGATGAATTTGCCGAACTTAGGGCAGAACAGCCTGAATTTATGAAAGAACTTATTTCCGCAGCCCGTATCGGTCGTAGTTTAGGTGTCCATTTGATACTTGCTACGCAAAAGCCAGCCGGTCAGGTTGATGATCAGATTTGGAGTAACTCAAGGTTTAAACTTTGCCTCAAGGTTCAAAGCCAAGAGGATAGTAACGAAGTTCTGAAATCCCCTCTTGCCGCAGAGATTAAAGAGCCTGGACGCGCATATTTGCAAGTTGGCAACAACGAAATCTTTGAACTGTTCCAATCTGCATACAGTGGTGCGCCCGAAAAAATGGATGACTCTAACATCAAAGAGTTTATGGTGTGCGAAGTCAGTGAAACTGGAAAGAGACGTCCTGTATACGTGCAGAAAAAGAAGAAGGCTTCTGAATTATCATTTACGCAGTTGGAAGCCATTGTTGGGCATGTAAGCAGGTACTGTGAATCAAAAGGAATTAACAGACTTCCTAATATCTGTCTTCCTTCTTTACCAGAAACACTTACATACCCAACACAGCTAACTACTGCAATGGGGACTGTTGAGATTGGTTTATATGATGACCCTGATAATCAGGTACAGGGCCCCGCAACAGTTGATTTGACCAACGAAAACACCATTATTATCGGTTCTTCCCAGTATGGAAAAACCAATCTGTTGCAAAGTTTTATTCGTTCAATTGCCTCAGCCACATCCCCTGCTGAATCTGTTATTTACATACTTGATTTTGGCTCGATGGTTTTAAAGAACTTTGAAGATCTAAATCACGTTGGGGGCGTTGTGACATCATCTGAAGACGAGAAACTTAGAAACCTTTTTAAATTGTTATTTAACGAAGTATCAACAAGAAAAGAGAAATTGCTTTCAGTAGGGGTCAGCTCATATGCTTCCTATATTGAAGCCGGCTACACAGATCTTCCCCACATCTACATTATGGTTGACAATATGACTGCCCTAATGGAACTTTATTTACAGGATGACGATAGCCTACTGACGATTACACGTGAGGGGTTGTCTGTTGGTATTTCCACGATTGTGTCCAGTGCTCAGACAACTGGAATTGGCTATAGATATCTTGCAAACTTCGCCAACAAAATTGCTCTGTATTGCAATGATAGTGCCGAATATTCTAATCTCTTTGACCATGCATCATTAAAGCCGGATAACGTTGCTGGACGTTGTGTGATGGAAATAGATAAAAGAATGTTGGAATGTCAGACATATCTATCCTTCGATGGAATCAAAGAGATAGATCGAGTGCAACAAATGCGTGCATTTATTGATGAGGTCAACGAACGCAATAAGGAACTGTTTGCTAAGAAGATTCCGTTCATACCTGCCACACTAACTGCTGACATTATGAAGCAGGATTACTCTGCGCAGACACGGGGTTACAGAGTCCCGATTGGACTTACATATAATGAGGTAACTCCTTTCTACTTAGACCTCTCTACACTCGGGATTATGGGCTTATGCGGCAAAGAAAATACTGGGCATAAAAACCTTGTGCAGTTAATACTTGAATCCATTGAAGCAACAAAGGAGAAGAAATCCCTTCGTATAGTGATTTTTGATGACATCACTCGGAAATTCAGCTATCTGAGAGATAACCCAAATGTCGAAAAGTACTCAATGGATGTTGATCATATCTCCTCTGTTATTGATGAATGGTATGAATTACTAAGTGAGAGATATAATCGTCTTCTTGAGCAAGGTTCCATGGGAGAAGGTGAAGAACTTCTTCTCATGATTATCCAAAACAATGATGTTGCGAAGAGAATCAACGATGACTTTGACTTGATGAATAAATTCAATGATATGACAACCAAGTTTAAGGGCATGAACATTGCAATCATTTTCACCAACTATCAGAATGCATCGTTACCTTATGATGCTGCTGAACCGTTGAGAATTATCAAGAGGGATCAGCACATTATCTTCTTTGAGGATCTGGACGCTCTGAAGGTCTTTGATGTTCCTTACGAAGAGCTAAAGGCTAATCGCAAACGTCTCGAAGTTGGAGATGCTTATTATATCTCTGATAATGTAATCACTAAGATTAAAATATCTAAGTCAGAATTGGAATGACAAAACATCTTGTTAGTTAGTCAGCCTTGTGTTGATTATCTATATTGAAATCTGTAGTAAAGGAGGTGGAATGAATGGCAGGACAAATTAGAATGACGCCTGAAACAATGCGTGCTCGTTCTAGAGAGGCCGAATCTCAAGCAAGAGTTATGGAAGACTTGAATCGTAAGATGACTCAGTTGCTCAACACTCTTAAACAGGAGTGGGAAGGCGAAGCCATGGTTGGCTATGAAGCAAGATTTGGACAGATTAAGCCGATTTTAACTAATGCACACGAGTTGCTTAGAGAAATCGCTCATAATTTGGATAAATCCGCTGAGATCGTTGAGCGTACCGATGCAGAAATCGGTAGACAGTTCAAAAGCCAGGTCTGATCCACCGTGCACAGGAAAGCAACGGCGGATTATCGTCCAAACGTTAATCCGTCGTTGCTTGAATGTACAGAATTAAGTTTGAAAATTATCTGTTTTATGCAGTGATGATATAAAGTATTTACGGGAGGTAGAAGCTATGACCAAGCAAGAGGTTCTTGAAAACATAAGATATAACGAAAATCTTGTTAATCAATATGTTAGCACCTTAAATAATTTGCGTAGCAGGGTCAGCGATGCGAACGTCGAAATTGGACGATATAATTCTCAATTAACAAGCCTAAATACGCAAGCAAGAGAGTTGAATGACCAAATTTCTGAATTGAATCAGTTAAAGGGGAAATGTCAGCGGTTGCAGGAGAATTTTGGTTCCAGACAGGCATCTCGTATCAACAAGTTCAATGTGAATGTGTCGTCAATGAAAGGAACTGGATTTATAAGTTCCTACATTAGCGGAATGAGTTCGCTTCTTTCAGGAAGTGAGTACAGAAACGCATACAATGGAATTGGGACAGCGATTTCCACCATTAGCAGCGACATAAGAGAAAAACAGGGCAGATTAAACGAATTAAGAAACAGCATTTCCTCTGTGGAGAGAAGTCTTGAAACTGCGCGCAGAAATCTATCGAGTTGGCAAAATCAGATAGATGAAACGTCCAATAATCTATCATATCGTAGGCAAAGGATAGAATATTGGAGAAATCAATTAGCCTATGCAACCTAAGAAGGAGGATAGAAAATGGCAAGTAGAGAGCTTATTATCGACGACGAATTCTGTTCAAATATGGGAGAATATTTTGTTCGACAAGGCGAGGCTTTTGAAGAACTAATTAGGATGTATCAGTCGGAGCTGAGTACAATACGAGAAAAAGCTATTATAAGTGGAGATGTGGCGGACGCGCTTACAACTTACACTAATTATGTTAGTAGATTAACAAACCGTTTCAAATTGATATCTGTCAGCACAAGAACTCAGATTTCAAATTTTCTCTCGGCGGTCGATGAAGCAGATAAATACTTATTCTGAGTTAAGGAGAAAATGAAATGGCAGAGATTAAAATTAACATTGATGAACTTGAGTCTTCTATAGAAAGACTTCAACGAATTGCTTACTTATGTGATGGTAAAACCACCGTTCGAGGTGGCAACTTCGCTTTTAATGCTTCGTCTCCAGAAATCGTTGGTGGCGGAAAGACCGTGGGTGAAATAGAAGCTATCGCAAATTTATACCTGGAACTTAATACTGACCTACATGGGCTGATTAATAATACCATCAGCTTCCTTCAAAACGTAAAAAATAGCTATGTTGAAAGCGATGATAAATTGGCACAAATGATGAAGGAATAATTGTTTGTGCAGAAAAGGAGTTGATGAAATGAGAAGAGATTTTTCTGAAAGATCGGAAAGGAATCTCCTTCAAATTGTAAAGCAGGTTGAAGATGAAAAACTTTGTGACTTTACAGATTGGATAGGAGACCGATGGTATGACTATCAATACTTTATTGGCAAGTTGAGAATAAAGAACTACTTGGATAATGTGAACGCCTACCATAGGAAAGTAATTGATAAAAACAACACGACGAAGTCTACCATTAGGGAGATTTTTAATCGTGTACAGAACCTAGATAAAACGTATCAGGGTCTGCTTCTTAGCAGAAAGCTTCTCTTACAGGAAGCCCAAAGATATGTGCGTGGTCTCAGTCAAATTGTAAATCCTGCAAATGGGAGATTTAGGACGGGAACAATAAACTCGGAACTTACAATGTTGTTAAACGAGCTTACATTTGATGATCTCGTTATTCCGCCTGACCATGCGCTTGATGACATTGATATCATTGGAGGGTATGATATTACCGCAAACTTTCTTGATGGAAGAAATCAAACCCTGGACGCTTTGGGATGTGCTTGGGCAAGTGATTGGTTGGCAAATGCTTTAAGCCTAATTGGTATAGGCGAGGATATGAACGAAAAAGCAGTAAGAAGAAGTGTTGAAAATTTAATCGCAAGCACCCTTACAAATAAGCACGAAGCATCCGATTTTTTAGATGAGTATATCAAAGCATTGTCTCCAGAGGAATTTGAGATCTTCAGTAGCGTTCTTTCGCAAATAACATCAGCAGGAACAATTATTAGCGAAACAGAAATAGAAAAAATACTAAGTGTCAACCGAGAGCTTACCGATTCTGAGTATTTACAGTGGATGTTAAATGCAGATAACATAGAATTTTTCAAGATGTTAAATGAAAATCTTGATATTGGCGGCTATCTCAAGGTTATTGATAATGTCGATGTTGTTTACGAATTAATGGGAAGAGCCTTCAACGATTACACAGAGGATTTGAAGTATCTTGAGCGAATTAGAGAGGCACTTATACGAGAAGGTAATGCTCCTGCGGTTGTAAATGATATAATAGATACCATGATTTCCGAATATGAAAATCAAGTAATCTACACAATTAAGTATGGAGTCCAGAAAATTGCTGAAGAAGGTGCCGATTTTGTTTTGGACACTGTTTTGGGCCCGAGCAAGGATCTTCTCGATCTTTTCCTCGCAGCAAAGGATTTTGGTTGTAACATTTCTGGTCTTGATGATAAAACAGAGAATTTAGAGATTATATATACAACCCAACATTATTCATCAACACTTGTGGCAGAATATGAAAATTACGCAAGTAAAATTCGTTCAGGAATGTACACACAGGATGATGTTGATGAATGCAACATGTACTTTAATCTTGCAAGAAATGCGAAAATCCAAGAATACGAAGCAATAATCAATGTGTACGAAATGGCACTGGACGATGCAAGCGTTGATATGCGTTCTGGAGTGATTGATGTCATATATGCAGCCACCGTGAGCGATGAGGAAAAACAGGCAATGCGCGATTACATTGATTGGTTAGATGAAGAGATTGATAGACTTAAAAGTCTTGATGGTTCATCACCATATAGCAATTTAGATGTTAAAGCTGGAGCTGTAGCTGGCGGCGGAGGCGGAGCTGGCGGCAGATAGCAAAAAAACAAGGATAGGTCTGCCTATCCTTGTTTTCATATATTTGATTTTAATGCCAACCATTTGGCGCCGTAGCTATCAAGCGAGAATTTGGTACCATACTCATTCTCGACAAATCGGTCCTTGACCTGATACCAGCCGCGCAGGTACTCGCGCATTTCTGGGTTTGGGAAATAGGTTCTGCCTACACATTTGATTGTATGAGTGCGCTATATAAATTTAACATTCAATTTTACTTGCCAAACAAAACCTCCTTCGATATATTACAGGTGCAATCTTGTAATACACGAAGGAGGAATTTTTGTTATATAAACCAAGGAAGAATAGAACTGTGCGCAAAAGAAGAATTGTTTTTATTGAGTAAAGCTTGTTTGGAGATGATCGTTAGTTGTCTCCACATCGCGACTGCATGGCACTGCTTGGTGCAGTTGTGTTCTGAAATGTTTTGAAAAAGTCCAAAGCAGAAAAGAGGAATACGGATACTCTATAAAAAGATCCGTCGCCCCCGTATGGCTATAAAATACGGACGAATGTTTATGGGATTTAATCGGGAATGAAAATCCTTGCCATCGACCTTCATGGGCACTGTGTTTATCACAGCATATGGCAAGCGTAGTCGGTGACGACACATACCAAAGGGTATGATTACGCCGGATTGCTTCGGCAATCTGATTGTGCTAACCTCTTTTAATCGGAAAACTAAATATGAACTTCTTTCTGCGGCTTATGGATTGATTGGCATTTCGGAATGACAGTTTTAAAAATGACATTCCTATCGAAATGAACCCCTCATTTTGAAATGATTATGATATGCATTTCGGAAGCCGCGCCGTTTCTATTGAACGAAGTAAAATAGAAACGGCGGCGTAGGCTCCGTCCGGAGCCGCCGTTGGCAAGGCATTTGGGGAGCAGGCAGGAAGAAAACAAAAGAACTGCAAGCGGGAGAAGGCACCCGGGTCCCAGGGGTAACTATGCCTTGCCACAGATATGACCAACTTTTCGGAAATGATAAATGATACTATTCTTCGGAATGATAATCCGGAAATGATATACATTTCGGAAGTCATACCAAGATTTATAATAGTTTTATATTCACGCCTACGGCGTGTTCCGACAGTTTGATGTTCAATGAATAACCTTTTAATATGACAGTTATTAAACGTCAAACTGTCGGCAAACAAGTAGATTCATTAAAGATTTATATAGATTCAATGACCGCCATTTCGATATGATAGTGACCTTCCTTTCGGAATGACGGCGCTGAAAAATGACATTCCCTATTAGAGCAAAATGATATACCTATCGGAATGACCGCAAAATGACCATCCAAGTCGGAGGCCAAGCGGTCTTAGGAAGACAATGACTAGACCCAACTCCTTGGCTCACAGAACGACATGGCTACGATCCGACTTGACCTTCCTTTCGGAATGACGGCGCTGAAAAATGACATTCCCTATTAGAGCAAAATGATATACCTATCGGAATGACCGCAAAATGACCATCC
>JAZSRD010000045.1:0-5563 GCA_045538295.1 Eubacteriales bacterium | reverse complement strand
GTGGGGATGTTATATTCCTTGGTAAGCTGGCAGACGAACTTCATCATCATCACAGGGCCGATGGCAATGACGCGGTCATACTGCGCACCGGAGTCGATCTGCTCCTTGAGGGTGTCCGTCACCAGAGCCTTACGCACATAGGAGCCGTCATCAGTGCCGATGAGCAGCCGGGTGCTGGCCGCGCGGAATTCCTCCTCCAGGATCACCAGATCCTTATTGCGAAATCCTGCCACGGTATCCACAATGGCACCGGCTTCTTTCAAAGCCTTTGCCACCGGCAGTGCAATGGCGCAGCCCACGCCGCCGCCCACAACAGCTACCCGCTTTTTTCCCTCTACTGCAGTGGGCTTTCCTAAAGGACCCACAAAATCCTTCAGGCACTCCCCCTCCTGCAGCCGATCCAGCCGCATGGTGGTGGCACCCACGATCTGATATATAATGGTAACGGTACCCTCTTCCCGATCGTAGTCGGCAACCGTTAAAGGGATCCGCTCTCCCCGCTCGTCTACCCGCAAAATAATAAACTGCCCGGCCTGTGCCTTCTTGGCCACCAAGGGGGCTTCGATTACCATTTTGCTAACGGTGGGGTTTAATTTTTCTTTCTTTACAATACGGAACATTGATCTACTCCTACAACTTGATCTAACTATAAATTATATTGCATATTTCCTAATTTGTAAATCATTATTTTTAAAAACGCTCTGTGCAAAAGCACAGAGCGTTTATTTTAGCGATATTCAATTTCCACCAGCGCCCCATCCCGAATATAGGCTTGGGTCACAATATTTTCATAGGTACCGTCGATTTTTAAATAAAAGTTTTTCTTGGCGGTGGAACGCACCCCTAAAAAGGAATAGAACACATTGTTCATTACCAAAGGCTTGCCGAACTCTTCGTAGATTTCGGGGTAATCCAAAGAAAAGATCTCTGCCACTGTGGCATCTTCTTTTACCATCAGTTTACGTTCAGTCATGTCCTTTCCTTCACCCATGCCGGTTACGGTTAAGTAGATGGGAACGTAATCCTTTTCTTCTCCGCCGAAAAGATGCCAGCATACTGCAGTGGTAATAACGATGGCAACCACCAGCAGCAATGTGGTAAAAATTGCCCAATGCTTACCGATCCATTGAAAAGCCTGAACCGTTTTTTTTAGCATTTAGATCAATCCTCTTCTTCCTCTTCCAGTGCCTCGGCAGCAGCAATTTCTGCATCGGCAGCAGTTTGCAGCGCCTCATCCACATCGCCGCCGGTAAGCGCCTTACGGAAGCATTCTACAGTGGTATCCATAGTCAGCGCACGGTCACGCATGGGCCAATCTGCAGCGGTCATGTTACTGGTAATGGCGTTCAAGGAGTCCTCGTAATGAGAATCGCCGAAATCGCTGTAATAATTCTTATCTACATGGAAGGTGCTCTCGTCTGCAAACAGCTCATAGAAATCGGCAGAGCCAAAGTAATCGGAGGTAGTCAGTTCATAAAGAGCCTCCGAGTAACGGGTGTCGTTCTTCATAAAATAGTTGTTGCTGATATAAAGACCCTGGTCGATACGACCCACAATAGCACCCTCTTCCCGTTTGCCGGTGGGGGTAACGGGGAAACCGATAGCCTTAACATCCTCCTGGGAAAGCTGACCGCCAAAGGCAGTGGAGGGAGCCACGATCATGGCAGCATCGCCATTCAGGAAGGACTGTACGGCATCTGCAAAGTTTACATTATAGCAATCTGCAGTGAAAGCGCCTGCCTCTTCTAAAGTCTTAATGTCTTTCACAGCACGCTCCCAGCTGGAAACCACGCCGAAGGTGGGCTGATAGCTATGCTCTGCAACGCCGCCTTCGGAAAGGATTATTTCGTCGATCATATATTCCAAGCCTTCATCGGCAAAACCGGCGGCAATGGGGGTGATCCCTTCTTTTTTCAGCACCTCAACAGCTGCCAGAATATTCTCCCAGGAGTTGGGGTTTTCCAATTCCAGCGATTTAAAGAGGGTGCGGTTATAGTAAAGACCCTGGAAGGTGCCAAAGAAAGGAATCATGTAATTGTTCAAGGAGTTCTCTTCTGATAAGGCAAGAATGCCCTTGGGAGTTTCTTCCAGCAAGGTGGTGAACTTGAATTGGAAATCCTCTAATTTGGTCAGGTCGTCCTTCTCGATCAAGGTTTCGATAAACTCCTGCCGAGAGGAGAAGAAGCAGGCAACTTTACCGTTCCGAACTTTCTTCATAAACTTTTTCAAGGCGTCCCCCTCGGTGGGAACCTTGGTAAAGTTCAGCTTTACACTGTAGAACATATTAAAATCTTCTACCCAGCTTGCCAAAACAGCTTCCCAATCGGCCCAATTCGCATCGGAGGGGCTTACGGGAATGCCAATCGTTAAAGAAATGGGCTCGAGTTGCTCATCCTCGGGCATACCGTCTTCGCCGGTAGTAGCACAGCCGGTAAAAAGGCTCAGTGCCAAAACCAAAGCCATCAGCAGGCTTAAAATTTTTGTTATTTTCTTCATCTGAGGTACCTCCACCTTATATTCTTAGTTAATAATAACATAAAGGGGAGATAAAATAAAGAGTTTTTTCAATTTTTTAAAATTTTTTGCCGGATTTGTTCAAACCATTCCACCAAAGCAAACTTGATTTTTTGTTTTTCGCTGCTCTTCTTTAAAAATTCTGTTGATCTTTCCCCAATCACTGCCGCAAGTTCTTCCCGTGCGGTATCCTCTGCCACCGCCGGTGCAATGCAAAGCGCCGGGTATAGCACACACCAAAAATTCTGCCCCTGTGCCTTGCCCAGCTGAATGCTCACCGCTTGGTACCTGCCCGCAGGAAAGGAAAGGCTGCCGTAGGCTTTTGTGGGGAAATACCGTTCCCCGATTTGAACAGAAACCGGCAGATCACTGCCGTTGTTTTTAAGGATCTCTGCCGCCCGCTCCTCCAGCAAGGTGCGATTTTCCTGTGCGATCTCCAGCGCCTCCTGCCGGTTTTCACACCCGGCAAAAAGCTGCTGCACCAGGGCAAAAACCCCATCCCGCACCTGCAGTTTTAATTGCTGATCCCGGGTATTATCGGATTCTGCCACCACGTGGAAACGCACCACCCGGTCACGCACCATCTCAGCGTCCTGCTCCCCAACACAGAGTAAATAGATCATCGTGCCCAGCAGCACCAAAGCGGGCACGGTCATGTAAAATAATGTTTTTTTCATAAAAAATACCTCCATGCCTTCATCATCGACAGGGAGGTATTTTCTTATTCAATTACTTTGTTCCGAAGATTCGATCCCCGGCATCGCCCAAACCGGGAACGATATAGCCGTTTTCATTGAGTTTTTCATCCACATGGGCACAGTAAATATCCACGTCCGGATGAGCCTCGGTAAGAGCCTTTACCCCCTCGGGTGCTGCGATCAGGCACATAAACTTGATCTTTTTGCCGCCCAGCTCCTTGATCTGATTAATGGCATCGATGGCAGATCCGCCGGTTGCCAGCATGGGATCCACCACAATGGCCAGCCGTTTGCCGATATTGGCAGGCAATTTACAGTAATAAGGATGGGGCTCCAAGGTTTCCTCGTCCCGATACATGCCTATATGACCCACCCGGGCGGAGGGCACCAAATTGAGCACGCCGTTTACCATGCCCAGACCTGCCCGCAAGATGGGGATCACTGCCAATTTAATGCCGGAGATCACATTGGTACGGGTTTTACAAATAGGGGTTTTGATCTCTACTTCCTCCAGGGGCAGATCCCGCATGGATTCATAGCACATAAGCATGGTGATCTCTTCCACCAATGCACGAAACTGATTGCTGCTGGTTTCCACATTGCGGAGGATGGAGATTTTATGCTGGATCAGCGGATGATCAAATACAGTTAAATTAGCCATAAGATCAACTTCCTTTATCATTATTTATTGATTAAATCGTAACATTCCCCGGCGGCTTTGTCAAGGGAAAAATTTTTGTCAAAATGTCGAAAAGGGGTTTACAAAACGGGCGTAATGCGGTATACTGACAAAGGTATCAAGAGGGTCTTTAAATCGATGCGGGACATCGGCAAGAACCGTTTATATATGGAAAAAGTACGGTCTTGCTCTGCACGCAGAGTAAGGCTTTTTTGTTTAAGTTCAACACAATCCCAAGCCGAAAAGGAGGTGCGCCGGTGGCAGAAAAATTTCGGTCCAGAATTATGGAGGAAGCCGACGTACGCCGTGCCCTTGCCCGGATCGCCCACGAGATCATTGAGCATAGCGGTCAGGAGCAGGAACTGGTGCTGATCGGCGTTAAGCGCCGGGGGGAGCCCCTGGCAGAGCTGATCGCTCAAAATATTGAAAAGTTTTCCGATCTTATTGTGCACCGCAGCACGGTGGATATTACCTATTTTCGAGATGATGTGGCGCAAAAGACCACCCCGCCGGCTGCAGCTGCATGTTCTGTGGAAGGCAAAACGGTGATCCTGGTAGACGATGTGATCTACACCGGCAGAACCGCCCGTGCTGCCCTGGAAGCAGTGCTCTCCATGGGGCGCCCCAACCGGATCCAACTGGCAGTACTCATTGACCGGGGGCACCGGGAACTGCCCATTCGGGGGGATTATGTGGGCAAAAATGTACCCACAGCCCGGAGCGAATTGATTAAAGTTCATATCCCACCTTACGACGATGTTGTAAATGTGGAATTATATGAAAATTAAATTTAGGAGGAAGTTTAAATGAAACTTGTTTTCCAACCCAACGAGAAACCCAAGTTCGGCGCAAACATCGTATTTGCTATCCAGCAGTTGCTTGCCATTATGGCTGCTACCTTGGTAGTGCCCATCATTGTTGGCAACAACATGAGCCCTGCCGCCGCCCTGTTCGGCGCCGGTATCGGTACCTTTGTGTACCTGCTGTTCACAAAATTCAGAAGCCCCGTATTCCTGGGCAGCTCCTTTGCTTTCCTGGGATCCATGGCAGCAGCCTTTGCAGGCGGCGTTTCCATGAGCCTGGGCTACCTGGGTCTGATCATCGGTGCTATTTTTGCCGGCTTGGTTTATGTGATCATTGCCGTTGTGGTAAAGCTTGCCGGTGTTAACTGGATCAATAAGCTGATGCCCGCCGTTGTAATTGGCCCCACCGTTGCCATCATTGGTCTTTCCTTGGCCGGCAACGCTATTGGCGACCTGCAAAAGGCTCCCGCCGGCGGTCATACCCTGATTGCCGTTCTTTGCGGTCTGGTTACCCTGTTTGTTACCATTATTGCCTCTACCTTTGGCAAAAAGATGGCTAAGATGATCCCCTTCATCATCGGTATCCTGGCAGGCTATGCTGTTGGCTCTATCTTTACCGTGATCGGCAATGCAGCCGGCATTGATGCTCTTAAGGTGATCGATTACTCCCCCATTACCGCTCTTTGGGCAAACGGCATCAACCTGGAAACCTTTGTGCAGTTCCCCGACTTTACCTTCCTGACCGCTATTAACGGCGTTGGTGAGTTAAACGGTTCCTACATTGCCTCCATTGCTGTGGCTTATGTGCCCGTTGCATTCGTGGTATTTGCCGAGCATAAGTCGGATCGTAGCCATGTCGTTCTGTGAGC
>JAZSRD010000025.1:0-4832 GCA_045538295.1 Eubacteriales bacterium | reverse complement strand
TAACCAGAGTAAGAGAACCGTTACCATATTCTAATTGCGGTTCAAGGCGAATGATAACCCTTGCGGCCGCATTCGCTGCTTTAACCAACTTGTCGGATAGACCTTCCTTTTTCACTTTTTCAAAAGCAATTTTGGCCGTTTGTAGAGCATCCGATTCTTGAATGGTAATATCACCATCTGTTTTACCAGATAGGTGTTCTTTAATTGCTATAAGACAAGCATATTCGTATGCCTTGCCATATTCTGTGTTTGATAGCGCCATAATCAACCTCTTTACTGGTATGCCTGTTCCAAATACGGTCTTATGTAGTTAGCGACAAACTCCGCTAATTTAACAGGAACGGCATTACCGATTTGTTTGTATATACTTGTTAAATCGCCGAAGAACTCTAAATCCTTGGGAAATGTTTGGATGGCGGCGACCTCTCGCCAACTCAAACGACGAGTTTCACCATCTGCACCAAACTCCCACAGGTCTTTGTCCTTTTTCACCATATCGGGTGAACCAGGCCACAGAGTAACCTGTTTTGCCATAGCGGGAACAGTATATGCCACCTCATCCCAATCTCGTTTGCGATTACGGGACATATATCTAGATGAATAGGATGCATCGCAAACCTCACTTGGTTTAGCATCTGGCATATCGCCGATAGCATCACGTAGTGTCATTGTTTCGCCATTGGTATCTGGTAATTCAAAGCCTTTAATATGTAAATCTTTTCTAAAACCCACAATGATTACTCGTTCACGGTCTTGAGGAACACCAAAGTTTTTGGCATTCACTAATTTATAATATACATCGTAACCACATTCAGCAAAATCAGCTATGATGGCATCAATAATCTTGCCATTACCCATTGTTAGAAGACCCTTGACATTTTCACCGATAAATGCTTTTGGTTTGTTTTGGCGAACCAATTTCACATAGTGCTTGTACAACACATTTCTGGAATCATCAATTTTTCTCGGTCCACTTAAACTAAATCCCTGACAAGGAAACCCACCCAACATAACATCGGACATAGGTATGGCAGAATAATCTACTTTTGAAATATCTCCGCAGACCACAGTTGCCTTACTCCAGTTCCGATGAGTTTTACAGGCATCGTTGTCAAAATCGTTTGCCCAGATGGTTTTGTAACCTGCACGATGGAATCCCATATCAAGACCACCGGCACCACAGAACAAACTGACAGCCGTAAATTCTCTCATCTTGTACCTCCGTAAGATATTATTAATTTTTCTAAATTATATCATTTTTACATAATGATTTCAAGTGTTCATTATGATTATATGAGGCAAGGCAGGAATAACTGTCATACTTTCGGCGGTTTTACTGCTTAAAAACAAAGTTTTCAACTGCATTTCTTGTGGTATGATTTTGGGTGTGTCGGTATGATTTTTGTCATGCCATCAAAAATAGAGTTATCTCGTATTTTCGGGATAACTCTATTTACATATATAACTTGAAAATAACAATAAAAAATGTTATATTAAATTAAAGAAAAAGATTGTTGTTATGCGGAAAATTAAACTTGTGGAAATGATTGCCACAAGTTGAAAATAAGAGCCTCCACTTGTCAGGGGAGGTGGCAAAACGAAGTTTTGACGGAGGGGTAGTTTTCTCTCCCTCAGTCAGCTTCGCTGACAGTTCCCTCGTCAGAGGGAGCCAAGGGCTAATTTGTCTCTAATTTGACACAAGCATATAATACACCCAAACCCATTAGGAGGTAATACAGAATGAAAAATCCCCTTTCTTTAGATACCCTTTGTGCCGCATTGGCCGAGGCTATGGGCATTGACAAACCTAAAAAGGCAGCCGATGCCGCCGCTCCTTTAACCGCCTATGTAAACGAAACACTTGGGGGAAAGCGGGCAGACCGGATCTTTATGTATAATCCCGATGCCATTGCCCAGTGGATCTACGAAAAATATGCACCATTCTTTAAGGAAGCGAAGGCAAGAACCGGCATCGAAGTCCCCTTTTGCACCGTGATGCCCTCGGTTACTCCGGTATGCTTTGGCACCATGTATACAGGCGCACAGCCGGAGGTGCATGGAATTCAAGCATATGTGAAGCCGGTCATTACCACCGACAGTATTTTCGACGCTCTGATCCGAAGCGGCAAGAAACCCGCCATTGTTTCCACTGCCAACGACAGTATGTCAAGGATCTACCTGGAACGGGAGATGGATTACTATATCTATGATACCATTGAGCAGGTAAATGCCAAGACCGCCCAACTGATTTTGGAGGACCGCCACGATTTTATTGCGGTTTATAACGGAAATTATGATGCGGTTATGCACAAATACGGCCCGGAAAGCACCGAAGCATTAGGGGAACTTCGTGCCAACGTACAAACCTTTGCGATGTTTGCCGCCATGATCGAAGAACACTGGAAAAACCACAACACCTTAATTGGCTTTGCCATGGACCACGGCTGCCACGAAATCGACGGAGATTGCGGCTCCCACGGGCTGGATATGGAGGAAGACCTGAATATTGTGCACCTGTATAAGGCCTTGAAAGCAATCTGATTTTTTCTAAGACTTCCAAAAAAGGCACAGACCGCATAAAAATTCATATTAAAACCCGGCTCCGCCGGGTTTTTTCCTTAAAGGATAAAAACAAAAGGAAAGAGTGCAAAACTCTTTCCCTTGTTTTTTAAAAAAATGATATATTTTGCTCAAGCAAAATATGAAATAAGGCACTTTGCGCCTTATGATATATTCGGATTACTCTGAATATGATATAAAATAAATCTCCCATACGCCGCAGCGTATATCATATTGCGAAGCAATATTTCATATCGGTACGATATTTCATAAATCCCGAAGGAGATTTATTTCATTGCGTAATGTCAAGGACATTACGCGGTCTGTGCCTTTTTTGGAAGTCTAATTTTGAGCAAATTTCTTAATTGCCTCAAAGGATGCATCACTAATATCGTGCTCGATCTTGCAGGCATCTTCCGATGCAGTTTGAGGGTCCACCCCCAAGCGCACCAAAAATTCGGTGATCAAGGTGTGGCGTTCATAGATCTTTTGGGCAATTCGTTTCCCCTCTTCAGTAAGGGTCAATGCACCGTCTTTACTCATCAGCACATAGCCGCCGTTTTTCAACAACCCAATGGCACGGCTTACACTGGGCTTGGAATAGCCCATATATTCCCCCACATCGATGGAGTGGACGTCTTTACTTTTTTTAGACAACACATAAATGGTTTCCAGATACATTTCGCCGGATTCTTGCAAAGGCATTCAAACGCCTCCTTTTCATACAATATAATTATAATACCATACCTGCCTATTTTTTTCAAGGGCGCTTTTTTTACAAAAAGCCTTTCCTTTTTCATAAAAATGTTTTATAATAGCACCTAGAAAAGGAGTGAACCTGAAACTATGCAAAAAAAACATTTATTTCATACCGTGTTATCCGCATTGTTTGCGGCATTAATACTCGTTATTACCCGCTTATCCTTTCCCCTGGCAGCGGGGGGATATATCCATTTGGGAGATGCCATGATCTACTTGGCGGCACTGGTATTACCAATGCCCTATGCAATCTCTGCCGCCGCCATTGGTGCAGGGTTGGCAGACTTTACCTCCGGCTACGCCATTTATGTGATCCCCACCATTTTGATCAAGGCTGCCCTGGTGCTTGCCGCCAAAGGGCTGATGAGGCTAACCAAAAAGCCCATTGCCCAAGACGGACTGATCTGTGCCACCGGCGTGCTCACCGTGGCGGGCTATTACCTGGCAGATGTGATCCTGACCCTGCTCGCCGGCAGTTCCCTCTCCGCTTCCTTCTCCGCCTCGTTGGGCGCCATTCCCTTTAACACCATTCAGGCGGTTGCCGCCGGAGCACTTTATCTGCTCCTTTCTACCGCCGCCCGCAAAGCATTTAAGAAACATTAAAACAGTGGCTGTAAAAAACCGTAAGGTTTTTTACAGCCACTATTTTATAACTTAAGCCAACAATGCTTTTAAGCGCCGATCAATTTCCACCAGGAAGGTTTCAGTGTCTACTTTTTGCTTATTGGGCAAGGTGGAGAGCAGTTCCAGATCCCCGGTCATTACACCCTCTTCAATGGTTTGAATGGTGGCTTTTTCCAAGCAATCGGCAAAGCGGATCAGCTCGGGCAGGTTGTCGAGCTCGCCCCGTTTCCGCAGTGCGCCGGTCCAGGCAAACAGGGTCGCCACACTATTGGTAGAGGTCTTTTCCCCTTTCAAATGCTTATAATAGTGCCGTTGCACAGTGCCGTGGGCGGCTTCGTATTCATACACACCGTCGGGGGAAACCAGCACCGAGGTCATCATAGCCAGGGAACCGTAGGCGGTGGCAACCATATCGCTCATAACGTCGCCATCGTAGTTTTTACATGCCCAGATATAGCCGCCTTGGGAACGGATCACCCGTGCCACGGCATCATCGATCAAAGTGTAGAAATATTCAATGCCTGCCGCCTCGAATTTTTCTTTATATTCCCGGTCGTACACTTCCTGAAAAATATCCTTAAACCGATGGTCATACTTCTTGGAAATGGTATCTTTGCTGGCAAACCAAATATCCTGGTGAGTATCCAAGGCAAAATTGAAGCAGCTTTTTGCAAAGCTTTCAATGGAAGCATCCACATTGTGCATTCCCTGGATCACACCGCCGGACGCCCCGAATTCGTGGATCAAGCTTCGGGTTTCGTTGCCGTTTTTATCGGTGCACACCAGCTCGCACTTGGCGTTTTCCGGCACCTGCATCTCGGTGTTTTTATACACATCGCCATAGGCATGGCGGGCAATGGTAATGGGCTTGGTCCAGGTGGGAATGTAGG
>JAZSRD010000040.1:0-4366 GCA_045538295.1 Eubacteriales bacterium | reverse complement strand
GTAGCCGCTCTGCGTGAGACCACCGGTTGCGGCATGATGGATTGCAAAAAGGCTCTGACCGAGGCAGATGGCAATGTTGATAAGGCCATTGAGCTTCTTCGCGAGAAGGGTCTTGCCGCTCAGGCAAAGAAGGCCAGCCGTATCGCTTCCGAGGGTATGGTTGATACCTATATTGCCGACGGTGTTGGCGTTATGATCGAAGTAAACTCCGAAACCGACTTCGTTGCAAAGAATGCTGAGTTCCAGGCTCTGGTTAAGGGCGCTGCCAAGGCTGTTGCTACCTGCAACCCTGCCGATGTGGATGCTCTGAAGGCTTGCAAGTTTGAAGATACCGACTTCACTGTAGAAGATATTCTGCGTGAAAAGATCCTGAAGATCGGCGAAAACATGAACATCCGCCGTTTCACCCGCCTGGAAGGCACTTGCGTAAGCTATGTGCACGGTGGCGGTACCGAGGCTGCTATGGTTCTGTGCGATGTGGCAGATGCCGCAAACGAAAAGTTCCAGGAAGCTGCCCGTAACGTATGTATGCAGATCGTTGCTATGCATCCCGCTTATCTCTGCCGCGAGGAAGTTCCCGCTGAAGTGATCGAAAATGAAAAGAACATCCTGCTGGCTCAGATCAAAAACGATCCCAAAAACGCCAATAAACCCGAAAACATCTTGGAGAAGATGATCAGCGGTAAGATCGGTAAGTACTACACCGAAAACTGCTTGCTGGAGCAGGCTTATGTTAAGGATGATAAGATCTCTGTTGGTGAATATCTGAAGCAGGTAAGCAAAGAAGTTGGCTTCGATATTACCGTGAAGTCCATCGTTTCCTATGTAAAGGGCGAGGGCCTGGAGAAGAGAGTAGACGACTTCGCTGCTGAAGTTGCCAACATGAGCAAGTAATTTTTAAAAGAATCACCCAAAGCGACCTCGGACTTCCCGGGGTCGCTTTGAAGAATTTTATGAATATGGGGGAGCGCACACTGCCCCTTAAAGGAGAATGTAATATTATGGCAGAAAAAGTTGTTTCTTTAACTCCGGAAGGTAAAGCAAAGCTGGAAGCTGAACTGGCAGAACTGAAATCTACCAAGCGGGAAGAGATTGCTGAAAAGATCAAAGTTGCCCGTTCTTATGGCGACCTTTCTGAAAACAGCGAATACGATGAAGCGAAAAATGAGCAGGCGATCGTAGAATCCCGTATTGCTACCTTGGAAGCCACCCTGAAAAATGCTGTTATCGTAGAGGATGACGCTGACCAGGCAGAGGACGAAGATACCATTTGGCTGGGCAATAGAATTACCGTGCTGGATGTGGAGATGGATGAGGAGCTGGTTTACGATATTGTTAGCTCCATTGAAGCCGATCCTATGAATGGTAAGATCTCCGATGATAGCCCCTTGGGCAAAGCAATTCTTGGCCGTAAAGAGGGCGATACCATTGAGGTAGAGGCTCCCATCGGCATGTTGCAATACAAGATTTTGAAGGTTGAAAAGTAAGGAAAATACCATGGATAACAACGTAAATAATACCGTAAGCGAAGAACTTTCTTTAAACGAACTGTTGCAGATCCGCAGAGATAAATTGAACGAACTGCAGAGCAGCGGAAAGGATCCGTTTACCATTACCAAATATGATGCTACTCATCACAGTGAGGAGATCAAGGCAGATTTTGAACGCTTTGAGGAGCAGACTGTTTCTGTTGCCGGCCGGCTGATGAGCAAGCGGGGCATGGGCAAGGTGGTTTTTGCCGACCTGCAGGATGGCGAAGGCCGCATTCAGTTGTTTGTGAAGATCGACGAAGTGGGCGAAGAAGTTCTGGCCGCTTTTAAAAAGTTTGATATTGGTGATATTATCGGCGTGAGCGGTACCGTGTTCCGCACTCGTATGGGTGAGATCTCTATTCGTGCCAAGAGTATTGTTTTGCTCTCTAAATCCTTGCGTCCTCTGCCGGAGAAATTCCATGGTTTGAAGGATCAGGATCTTCGTTACCGTCAGCGTTATGTGGATCTGATGATCAATCCCGAGGTAAAGCGCAATTTTATCATCCGCTCTAAATTTATTCAATATGTGCGGAAGTACCTGGATAATATGAATTATGTGGAAGTGGAAACCCCGGTGTTGAATACCATTGCCGGCGGTGCCGCTGCCCGCCCCTTTATTACCCATCACAATACCTTGGATATTGATATGTACATGCGGATTGCCACCGAACTGCCCTTAAAGCGGTTGATCGTGGGCGGCATGGAGCGTGTATACGAGATCGGCCGTATCTTCCGTAATGAGGGGATGGACCCTAAACATAATCCTGAGTTCACTACCGTGGAATTATATCAGTCTTATGCGGATTTCCACGATATGATGGATATTGCCGAGGGGATCCTCTCCGGTGCCGCCCAGGATATTTTGGGCACCTATGAAGTGGAATGGATGGGCGAGAAGTTGGATCTAACTCCCGGCTGGCGCCGCCTGACCATGGTGGAAGCCGTTAAGGAGTATGTGGGGATCGATTTCGGTACCATTACCGACGATGCCGAAGCCGTTGCCGCTGCCGAAGCAGCCGGCGTAGAATTGGCTGATGCCGCAGAAAAAACCTGGGGCAATGCCCTTTACGCATGCTTTGATCAAAAGGTGGAAGAGAATCTGATCCAGCCCACCTTTATCACCATGTATCCCGTGGAGGTTTCCCCCCTTACCAAGCGTTCTCCCGAGGATCCTCGGCTGACCGAGCGCTTCGAACTGTTTGTTTGCCACAGCGAATTGGCAAACGCCTATTCCGAACTGAACGATCCTATCGATCAGCGTGAGCGTTTCCAAAAACAGGTGGAACAGCGTGAACGGGGCGATGATGAAACCGAGATGATGGATGAGGATTTCCTCACCGCTATGGAATATGGCATGCCGCCCACCGGCGGTATGGGCATGGGTATCGATCGCTGCGTGATGATGCTCACCGGCACCGATACGATCCGGGATGTTATTTTGTTCCCCACAATGAA
Organism: Eubacteriales bacterium; assembly: GCA_045538295.1. Classification (GTDB taxonomy): domain Bacteria; phylum Bacillota; class Clostridia; order Oscillospirales; family QAKW01; genus QAKW01. The sequence continues at coordinate 1,379 of JAZSRD010000040.1, read as the reverse complement.
GCCTTTGGACTAATCGACATCCCGTAAACCCGCATAAACACTGGCTTTTTGAAAAATAAAAATTCACAACTTACGCCAATTTACGCCAACCTTACGCCAAACGATGTAAAGTTGGCCCGGAAAAGGGTTTGCAATTTGGGTTTTTAACAAAAAAGAGTCTTGTTTCTTTTATGAAGCAAGGCTCTTTTTCTATACTCAGAGAAAGGAGAAATCAGTATGAAATGCTTGTTGTGCTACGAATGGGTGAAATTGCCTCGTAACAATCTGCCTACGGGTAAGGGCGTTATGGGTGCTTGGGCAAAGCTTGCCTCCCGTGTAGCGTATCGTAAGGGCACCGCCAAATACTGCGGCTATGAAAACGAAGTAAATGCCGGTATGTGGGCCGGTGGAGTTGTTGGGCTGAAAAGTATTCTCGGTATTAAGAATAGAACCAAAGCGTTAGCGATGATGGATGAACTTGTCAGACTGGGATTGGTTAATTATACACTTGATGAGAAGACCAAGAAGCTTGAACTGATTCTCCCAGACTGGGTTCATAACTGCGATGGCAGAGAGTGTATGTCAAACTCGGTTTATGTTACCGAGGGGTATGGGTTCCTTTGCATACCCCGCAATATAACCGAGAGATTGGTAGAACAGAATTATACGTTTGAAGAATCAGATGCGTGGTTGGATTTATGGTGTCATACGGTGCACTGTGATTTCAGCAACGCTTTTTCTTTTACCTCGCCTGTGGTTCAGTATGGAAAAGAAGGCTCCATACTCACTTTGGAAACCTTGGGTAAACGCTGGAACTGGGAAAAAACCAAGGTCTGGCGCTTTATGAGAAAGCACCAGGACACATTTGCCCTTCGCCGCCTTCCCGGTTCCTTTGGTTGCGTCATTTTCAACGCTCAATATCCGGATGATCAGGAGTATTCTGTGCCTGAGTCTGACGACGTTATACGTATTTGGAACGAAATGCGTGAAACTGAGACAAATGCGCATATTATGAAGAAACCGGCAAGATTTGTTGCTCGAATTAGTCGTATTTTCCTAGACTCACTTCAAAAATATCAGGATTTTTATTTTCAGAAAAGTCGCGTTGCACTTTTTGCCCCTATAATACGCGCGTATCTTTCTGACTCGAATTGTAAGAATATATATGACTGCAGGAGTAGTAATTATATACCTTCGCCTTCTGTCAAATATCAGTCTGTCATAGACCTGACACAAATTATGCGAGGACAATTTGTTTTTGGATGACAGACCTCATCTTGCAGTCATATTTCGCTGTTCTTACAATTCGGGTGTTTTTTGAAAAACAAAACTAACGGGAATAAAAAAGATAACCAATCAGAATATTTTGCACAAATAATTGACAAAAGCAAAACTATAGG
>JAZSRD010000027.1:0-6496 GCA_045538295.1 Eubacteriales bacterium | reverse complement strand
CGCAAACACCGTTTACAACCTCTTCGTTGGCGAGTACCACTTTACAGCCGGTACACCAGTTAACGTTCATTTCTTTCTTATAAGCCAAGCCCTTTTTAAAGAGTTGCAAAAAGATCCATTGGGTCCACTTATAATAATCCGGATCGGTAGTATTGATCTCCCGGGACCAGTCGAAAGAAAGACCCAAGGATTTTAGCTGACTTTTAAAGCGGGCAATATTATTCTCGGTAACAATAGCAGGATGGATTTTATTCTTAATAGCAAAATTTTCGGTAGGAAGACCAAAAGCATCCCAGCCCATGGGATAAAGTACATTATAGCCTTCCATTCTCTTTTTGCGGCTTACAATATCCAGCGCCGTATAGGAGCGGGGATGGCCAACATGTAACCCCTGCCCGGAGGGATAGGGGAATTCAACCAGCGCATAAAACTTGGGTTTATCGTGGTTGATCTCTACCTTATAACTTTCTTTTTCGTCCCAATACTTTTGCCACTTCTGCTCAATGGCGCTATACTCATACTTCATGATTTACTCTCCCTCTTTTTCCAGCAAAGATTCCGGGTCTACCCGGTCGGCATCTGCCCAGAGATGCTCTAATTTATAAAAATCCCGTGCTTCCCGATGGAACACATGCACGATCATAAATCCATAATCCAGCAGCACCCAATTAGAGGCTGCGCTTCCCTCGCGATGAAGAGGCATTAGATCCAATTTTTCTTTTAATTGGTATTCCACCTCATCGCCTAATGTGCGGATCTGGGTATTAGAACTACCGGAACAGATCACAAAATAATCTGCCATCACCGTAATTTCTCCCACATGCAGAACCTCAATATCCATTGCTTTTCTGCTATCCAACGCATTTACCGCTATTTTAACAGCTTCTTCCATTCTTTTCAAGCTCCTTCAGTAAATAATCCCTTGCAGCCACAGTTTGAGGGTGCAAATAAGTTTCTTTTTCATTTAAATATATGATCATATGATCAAGCAGCATCAACGTGCCTTCTTTTAAGTTTTTCTCCCCTGCTGCCCGCAGTTTTTCCACAGCGGGATAAGTGCGGCTGGGTTCACAACTATCGGCAAAGAGCAGTAACATCTCCAAAGGTGACATGGCGGGTTTTCCCGTTGTGTGGCAACCAAGGGCAGAAAGCAGTTCCCGATCTGTTACACCGAACTCTTGCTCTGCAAAGATCGGTGCGGTGATCTGATGCAATACCTGAGGGCAAGCAAGATCATCTTTTGTAAGAACAATACCGTGCTCTTTAGCATATTCAACCTGCCATTGGCGGGAGCGGCATTTGGTGCAGTCGTGTAACAAACCGGCAAGGTACGCCTGCTCCGGATCCACACCGTTTTTTACCGCCAAGGTTCTGGCATAATCTGCCACCTGCACGGTATGGCGGGCACGTTTTACATCCATTTCCTGCCCAATATACGCCAAAACTTGCTCGGCAATCCCTCTTCCGCTTGCACGCAACGTGCTGGAAGCACATTCTATCGCTTCCATTTTGCAAAGTATAATTCCTTTACAGTTGTATGCTTGTTCCAAATGTTTTTTATAAGTTTCCAATTCCGCCAGATCCCCTTTTTTGCGGGATCCAACCACTAAAACCAGTCGTTCAAGCAGTTGCTCAAAACTACGCCACTGTTCAAAACTCAAAAACATATCGGATCCAATCAGTAGATACAGATCATCATTTGGATAATTCTTCTGAATCGCCTCAACTGTGTTAATAGTATAGCTGCGTCCGCCCAGTTTTTCTTCTATATCCAAGATTTCCAGGCACGGGATGTTACCAAACCATTCCTCAATAATTCCCTTACGTGCCTCAAAGTTCAGCGCCGGGCGGTGATCTTTATGGGGCGGGATATAGGCAGGAATCAAAAAGATCCGATCGAATTGCACCTGACTGATTGCTGTTTCCAATAAGTGCCGATGCCCTTTATGGGGCGGGTCAAAAGTACCGCCAAATAACAGTATTTTTCCCATTTTATAATTGGATAATCGGTTTTTCTGCAGGACGGTACAACACGATCTTGGTACCAATCACCGTTACTACAATACTATTTGTGGCAGCGGCAATCTCTTCGGCAGCCTCACGCCGATCTACCATGGCATTTTCCAGCACACGAAACTTAATGAGTTCCCGGGCTGCCAGTGCAGTATCAACAGATTTAATAAAGTTTTCGGTAATACCCTCTTTGCCTAATTGGAAAATTGTATCTTCCCTGGAGGCAAGACCCCGCAATTTTGCACGCTGTTTACTGGTTAAGGTCAGCATGATAATACTCCTTTAGTTTTTTTACAAATTCACGCAACGCATTGCCCCGATGACTGATTGCATTTTTAGCCTCCCCTTCCATTTCAGCAGTGGTAAGGTCGTAACCGTCGGGCAAAAAGATAGGATCATAGCCAAAGCCGTTGGTTCCTTTGGGTTCACGGGTCAGCTGACCATAAATATATCCTTCAGCATTCAGTACGGTATCATCGTTGAGCACGCAACTGATAGAGGAGGTAAAATGAGCGGCACGATCTTCATGCTGTTCCATATTTTTAAGAAGCAGGAACATCCTACCCTCATCATCATATCCTTCACCGCCGTAACGGGCAGAATAAACACCCGGTTCTCCGCCCAGGGCATCCACACAAATGCCGCTATCGTCGGCAACTGTGGGTAATTTGCAAAGATCATAAACTGCTTTGGCTTTTATATAAGCATTCTCGGCAAAGGTGGTGCCGGTTTCTTCCGCATCGCACACAATGCCCATTTCCTTTAAGGAAACGCATTCGATCCCCAAAGGCGCCAAAATCTTTTTAAACTCAATTACTTTATGGGGATTATTAGTGGCTATTACAAATTTCTTTTCCATTAGTTCAACACCTTATTTTGCGCATTGAATATTTTGCGGCAACCACCCTTAGCCAAGCTTAAAAGGGTGTCCAGTTGCTTTTTATCAAATTCTTCCCCTTCGGCAGTACCCTGAATTTCAATAAAGCCACCGTTGGAGGACATGATCACGTTCATATCGGTATCTGCCTTGCTGTCTTCTACATAGCAAAGATCCAAAGAGGGTGTGCCATCCAGCACACCTACCGAAATAGCGGCGATCTGTTTTTTAATGGGATTCACCGTTAAAGCCCCATCATCCATTAGCCTTTGGATTGCCAAAGCCAGAGCCACAAAGCCACCACTGATAGAAGCACAGCGGGTACCGCCATCCGCCTGGATCACGTCGCAATCGATGATAATGCTACGCTCACCCAATAAGGAAAGATCCACGGCGCCCCGAAGTGCTCTGCCGATCAACCGTTGGATCTCCGTGCTGCGGGGAGCTTGCTTTAATTTACTGATGTCCCGTTTATTCCGGGTGGCAGTGGCACGGGGTAGCATGGAATATTCCGCTGTAACCCAGCCCTTGCCGGTGCCTGCCATATACGGAGGAACACTCTCCTCCACCGTGGCAGTACAAATCACCTTGGTGTTGCCTTGGCAATATAAAACACTGCCCTCGGCATGCATGGTGTAGTCTTTAATAATTTCAATTTTACGCAGTTGTTTTTCAGTACGTCCGTCTACTCTCATGTTATCTCCTAAAATAATGCCTTGGCAAAATCATAGCCGTTGAAGGGCTGCAGATCGTCCATCTGCTCTCCAACCCCCACAAAACGGATGGGCAAGCCCATCTCCGCCTTTAGGGGAATCGCCATGCCTCCCTTGGCGGTGCCATCTAATTTTGTGAGCACCACGCCGGTAAGTTGGGTCACCTTTTTAAATTCGGATGCCTGGTTCATGGCATTTTGACCGGTAGTGGCATCCAACACCAGCAAAATCTCGGTATCTGCATCCGGAAGCTGGGAGATGATCACCTTATGAATCTTGGAAAGTTCCCCCATCAGGTTTGCTTTATTATGAAGTCTGCCGGCGGTATCGCAGATGATAAGATCACAGCCACGTGCCTTGGCAGCAGAAATGGTGTCAAACACCACTGCCGCAGGGTCGGCACCCTGCTGGCTTTTTATAATATCCACACCCACACGGTCTGCCCAGGTGGAAAGCTGCTCTGCGGCGGCGGCACGGAAAGTATCTGCCGCACCGAAGATCACTTTTTTACCTTGATCCTTATAGATTTTGGCAAGCTTTGCGGCAGTAGTTGTCTTTCCCACACCGTTTACACCAATCATCAAAATTACAGCCGGATCAGAATTCAATTTCAAGGGCTCAACGCCCTCTTCCATTATGTTTCCGATGATCTCGACCAACTGGGATTTGATTTCCTCCGGTTTGGTGATTCTCCCCTGGCGTACATCTTTACGCAACTGTTCAATGATCTGCAGAGTGGTATTCACCCCAATATCTGCCATGATCAGCGCCTCTTCCAACTCTTCGAAGAGATCTTCGTCGATCTTACCAAAGGCCGCCAGTACCGAATCGATCTTTGAGGAAATATTTTTCGATGTCTTGGAAAGCCCTTGTTTTAATTTTTCAAAAAAGCCCATTGATCGCTCCTACTAAATTCAATCGTTTAGATCTTTAACTGCTCGGCGATCTCGTTCACATTGATCGTAAGCAGTTTGGATATACCTTGTTCCGGCATGGTAACACCGTAAAGCACATCAGCCTCTTCCATGGTTCCGCGGCGGTGGGTAATACACACAAACTGGGTCGTGGAACAGTAGTGCCGTAAGTAGCTGGCAAACCGGGTAACATTCACATCGTCCAGCGCTGCTTCGATCTCGTCCACCACGCAGAAAGGTGTGGGGCGGATCTTCAAAATCGCAAAGTATAAGCAGATCGCCGTAAAGGCACGCTCACCACCGGAGAGAGATACCAGGTTCTTAATGATTTTTCCGGGCGGTGCGGCTTTTACATCAATATCGCAGTTCAGCACGTCCTCAGGGTCGCTCAGCACCAGCTTTGCGGTACCGCCGCCGAACAATTCGCTAAAGATATTTTGGAATTCCTGGTTCAACTGCGCGAATTTTTCGCTGAAAATGTCCTTCATCTGGCTCAGCAGTTCCCGAATGATCTTTTCCAATTCGGCTTTCGATTGGATCAGATCCTCCACCTGGCCGTGCATAAAGTCGTAGCGTTCTTTTACGGTATTATACTCTTCGATGGATTCCACATTCACGCTACCCAAGGCTTTGATACTACCTTTAAGAGCATGTACACGTTTTTTCGCCTCACCACGGTCTTCCAGGGGTTTTGCAACTTCTTTCGCTTCGGTAACTGTAAGCTCGTACATATCCAGCAGTTGTGCAATAATACGGTCAGATTGGTCGGAGATCCCCGCCAGTTTATTATCCAAACGAGAAACTTCCTCGATCAATTTCTCCTTCGCCGTATTCTTTTCCTTTTGCTCTGCACGATACTGGGTTTGACGGCGTTCCTGATCCTGCCGCTGCTCTGTTAAGGTTTTGGTACGGTCCTCGCCCTCGGCTTGCTGACGGCGCAGTTCTTGCGCCTGCAGATCCATTTCCTTGGCAGAAAGTGTTGCCGTTTCGATCCGCCGACGGGATGCGGCGATCTGTTCATTTTTCTCGTCGGTTTCCTTGCCGATCATATTTAATTGGGTTTCCAACTGACCGATCAGGGATCGAATACCTTCGATCTCTTTAAACAGACTTACCTTATCCATCTCAAAAGCGGCAGAACGCTGTTTGAGGGTTTCCATACGCTCCTGGTCACCGGTGCTCAAGCCCTGCAAGGAGGTTAACTGTTCCTGCAATGCGGCAGCCGCTTCTTCCAGCTCGTTTACCTGACCCTGAAGGAATGCCGCTTGCTCTTCGGCAGAAGTGATAGCGGTACGTACCGTTTCGGTTTCACGGTCATAACCGTTCATCAACTCGCTATAAGAGGCAAGCACCACTTCTTTGCTTTCGCAAAGACCCTCAATGCGGGTAAGTTCCTCATCCAGCAGATGAATTGCATCTTCCGAGGCGGTTAAGCGGGCATCCAATGTATTTTTATCCCGCATGGCAGAATCCAGTTTTTTACTGTATTCTTCATACTCGTTCCTTTTGGCAACCAGGTCTTTTTCCAGCCGTTCCAGTTCAATGCCCCGGGAAAGCAGACCACCGCTTTTAGCGGCACTGCCGCCGGTCATGGAACCGCCTGCATTGATCACCTGGCCATCCAATGTAACGATCTTATACCGGTTTTGAATAGATTTCGCCAACGCTAAAGCGTGGTCGATGGTCTCACACACGAGGGTGCGCCCCAACAAAAACTCAATAGCCTTCCGATTGGCATTATCGGTTTCTACCAGTTGATCGGCAACGCCCACAAAGCCAACGCTTTTTGAAAAATCCTCTTTTATGCCCTTGGGAGTCAAGCTGTTCAACGGTAAGAAGGTTGCGCGTCCGCCCTTTTGGCGCTTTAACCATAGCATGGCATTTTTAGCCGAAACGCTGTCTTTAGTTACAATGTTTTGAATTGCAGCGCCCAGAGCGGTTTCAATGGCAACCAGGTATTCTTCGTCCACTTTGATAAG
>JAZSRD010000017.1:0-21481 GCA_045538295.1 Eubacteriales bacterium | reverse complement strand
AAACCATCCGGAGAAGGTGCGCTATCTAACCCCGGAACTGGAACCGATCCTAAAGGTAACTTATGGATGTATTGTTTATCAAGAACAGGTAATGCAGATCGTTCGTTCTCTTGCAGGTTATTCCTACGCAAGAGCCGATTTGGTGCGGCGTGCCATGAGCAAGAAAAAGACCGATGTAATGGAGCAGGAGAGGGAAGTCTTTTTAAACGGTTCTTTAGATGAACATGGAAATGTTTTAGTGCCCGGAGCAATACGTAATGGGGTGTCTAAAGAGGCGGCAAATAAAATTTTTGATCAAATGATCGATTTTGCTAAATATGCGTTTAACAAATCCCATGCCACCTGCTATGCCAAGGTTGCTTATCAAACCGCTTATTTGAAAACGCATTACAAAACCGCTTATCTTGCGGCACTAATGACCAGTGTTATCGGCTCTACCGATAAAACGGCAGAGTATATAGAGGAGTGCAGGCGTCTTGGAATCAAGGTTCTGCCGCCGCACATTAACAAAAGTTTTTCACGTTTTCATGCAACAGAGGATGGTATTATTTATGGTCTTTTAGCCATTAAAAATGTTGGTGTGAAAATGGTGGATGATCTTGTGGCAGAACGTGAGAAAAATGGGGAATACAAAGATTTTTTGGATTTTTGCAACCGCATTGCCGGCCTGGATATTAACACCCGTGCAATAGAAAGTATGATCAAATGCGGTGTATTTGATTGTTTTAAATACAGCCGCAGGCATTTGGTGATGATCTATGAGCAGTTGCTAAATAGTATTACCATGGAAAAGAAGAATCAGATCGAAGGGCAGATCGGGCTATTTTCTATGCTCCAGGATACACCGGATAGCGGAGAACGCTTCTTTCGTGATCCTCAGCCGGAATTTGAAAAATCCGTGAAGTTAGCTTTTGAAAAGGAAATGATCGGAATTCATTTAACCGATAATCCTTTTGAACCATACCGGCATATTTATTCTCGCAAGGATATAGAATGCTTTTCGAAAGCGCTTTCCAAAGAGATTGAGGATGGAGCAGAGATATGGTGTTTTGCTCAAATCGATGCGTATAAGTCGGTTAAAACCAAATCGGGTCAGGAAATGGGCTACCTCTCAATTTCCGATATAAGCGGAAGTTTAGAGGGGATCATGTTTCCCAAGATTTATGCTAAATGGCGTACGGTATTGGCTAAAGGTACCATGGTATTCTTACGGGGTAAAATTCAGCACGATGAGGTTCGAGGCACAAAACTTTTGATCGAAGAACTGCGCCGCCCTTCCGAGCGGGAATTACAAGAGAAAACCATGCGTCTTTATTTGAAGCTTACAAGCAGAAATACTCCGGAAACAGAAAAAGTTTTGGAGTTCCTGAAATGTTATCCCGGAATTCATGAATGTATCTTATATTTTGCTGATACTAAGAAAAGCGTATCCACATTAAATAAATTTGGTGTTAATATATGTGATGCGTTGTTGCGTGATCTTAAAAAAGTATTAGATGATGCGGAAATTGTAATAAAATAGCATTGATTTTTTCAAGATCATAGTGTATAATTCATTTGTTATTTATTGATATTATTGATTGAGGTTACAACTATGGAATTAAAGGTTAAAAAAATTGGTGTATTAACAAGTGGCGGCGATGCTCCCGGCATGAATGCTGCTGTTCGTGCAGTAGTTCGGTCTGCACGGGCTAGAGGCATTGCTGTTGCAGGCATCCACAGAGGTTATGCCGGCTTGATTGCCGATGATATTGTGGATATGGATGTCCGTGATGTTTCAAACATTCTGCAAGATGGCGGCACTGCGCTTTTTTCTGCCAGAAGTAAAGAGTTTTGTACCGAAGAAGGTATGCAAAAAGCAATCGATAATTGCCATAAGCATGGAATAGAAGGACTGATCGTTATTGGTGGCGATGGCTCCTATCGTGGTGCAGGGGACCTTTCGGTACGTGGTATTCCTACGATTGGCATTCCCGGTACTATTGATAATGATATTAGCTCTACCGATTATACCATTGGTTTTGATACTTGCGTTAACTGTGTTATCGATATGGTCGACCGTATTCGTGATACCATGCGTTCCCATGAACGGTGCTCTGTGGTAGAGGTTATGGGTCGTCATGCCGGCTACATTGCCTTGCATGCAGGTATTGCCACCGGTGCCGCTTGCATTATGGTTCCGGAAGTAAAAAACAGTGTTGTTGACATTATTAAAAAAATTGAGGCTGGCCGCGCTGTGGGCAAATCAAACTTTATTGTGATTGTTGCAGAAGGCGTAGGCCACGCAGAAGAGATTTCTCGTTATATTCAGGATACCACCGGCGTGGTAACACGTGCCACAATTTTGGGTCACGTACAGCGTGGCGGTTCTCCCACCGCTCGGGACCGTGTTCTTGCAAGCCGCTTTGGCGCTTATGCAGTAGAACTTTTGGCAGCAGGAAAGAGTAACCGTGTTGTGGGCATTCGGAAGGACGAATTGGTAGACTATGACATTCAGGAAGCATTGGCAATGACCAAGGAATTCCCCATCGATCTTTACGAGATGAATAATGCCATTTCTATTTAAATTATAATATAATGTTTTAAGCCGGTAAACATAATTGTTTACCGGCTTTAATGTTTAGTTCATTTGGAATTCAGTGCGTTTTATTACGTGGTTTTGATAATCAATATCCAGCTCATTGAAATATCCGCTCCAACCCCAAACGCGAACAATTAGGTTGGGATAAAGTTCCGGATGTTTTTGGGCAGCTACCAGGCGATCACGGTTAATAGAGTTCAGTTGTAACTGATGACCCCCAAGATCAATAAATGCTTTTACAAGGGCAGCTACCTTCTCGATTCCGTATTCATTACGGAAAGTGGTGTCGTGAACCTCCATTGTTAAGGGGCCGCCATTGATGGCGCGGGTCATGTTATATTTTGTAAAAGATTGGATCACAGATAAGGGTCCGTTCAACCTTGTTGTGATAGCAGGGGAGAAACTGGAGGAATAGGGGGTGTAGGCATATCTACCGTCGGCGGTTGCGGCAACCTTGGCTGCTGACCAAAGATATTCCATTGCACTGCCGCCGCCGGAACGGTAAAATGCTTCATTTTTAATCACCTTATTGAAAAGTTCCTGTGGGGAATAAGGTGTTCCGCTTTTTCTGATCAAATTATAGGGGCAAACAGGAATGCATTCCTCCACAAGATCGGGCCTTCCGTAAAGTTTGGTTGCTGTTTCTGTGCAACGCCCACATTCCGCACATCCGTTTGGATTTTTCAAGATCTGGGGGTTAAAGGATTGCCCTTCCGGATTATGGCACCAGCTGCATTTGAGAGGGCAGCCCTTTAAAAATACAGTAGATCGTATGCCGGGGCCGTCAAATGTTGAAAACTTTTCAATTGCGAAAACCAATCCCTTGTTTTCCATAGTCCCACCTTTTAATGTATTATTTAATTTCATTATAGTAATTTTTTCTTGTGCAAGCAAGAAAGAAGTTATATAATTATAGACACAAATTATCTTTTTCTGCAGACTATATTAGCGATTTTGTAAAGTTGATTCAAGGTAAAAGGCGGGTAGACATGACCTTTACCTGCAATAGGGTAGAAATGGAATATTTAGATGGAACGTTACTTTCCGAAGAAAAACAGCCGGATATTTTAACAATGAAAGCTGGGTTATATATGATCTGCAACAGTTGTTTAAAAACATCGCGCTGGGTAGACCAAAAAGAAATGAACAAGGATCTTGCGCATCTCATTATCCGTTATGTGGAAGAAAATTTTAGACGCAATATTACTTTGAGGGAGATTGCCGATTATTTTGGCTATGAATATTACTATTTTTCACGCTGTTTTTGCAATTTGTTTCACATGAATTTTAAGACATTTGTCAATCAATATCGCTTTGATTATGCTAAACAGTTAATAATGAAAACAGATTACGACATGACACAAATTGCCATGGAGAGTGGGTTTGGAAGTTTAAGAAATTTTAATCGGATATATAAGGATTATGCTAAAAACACACCAAGGGAACAGCGGGCAGAGGCAATCCGTGTTCGTGTTCCGGAAAACGATTTGTTAACAAACGACAAATAAGTTGCGGTTTATATTGTTTTATGTTATAATTTTTATATTAATTTTTATCTTTTCAAGGAGTTAGATGATGAAAAAGATTTTCGGTTATTTTAAAACCTATCTTTTTTATGTGCAGATCTTAGCGGTTGCAACCATAGGCTCTGCCTTTATACCTGCACTGAACCCTATAGTGACCTATGGCCAAGAAAAACACGGGGTGCTTTTTTCAATTTTTACCGACCTTGGTAGTATCGAGAAATATTTTGAGAGCATTTTAAGTTCCTTTAGTTTATTCGGCAAAGTGTTATATGTGATGATGCTTTTGTTCTATGCGGGCTTAATCTGCTATGCCTGTGGGTTGATCTTGCTTTGGTCTAAAAGCAACGGTGGCAAACGTTCGATCTTTACCGGTTCGCTTATATTTTTAATTGTATATTGGGTTCTGTTTCTTATTTATTATAATATCAATCTTGAACTGTACCAAAATAACAGTGATTTAGTTACATCTATGGCAGAGGTGTGGTTAAAGATCCCCCTTGGTGTATATTATCATTTTACGATTTCACTACTTGTGGCAATTTTATCCATCCTTGGCAGCGGAATTGACTTTAAAGCAATTTGGTATGGTATGCGTTTTAACTGGATCCACCGTTTTGACGGCGGTGTTCATCCTACGCCCCATAAAAACACCCGCTCTAAACCCATCGAAACCTTACCGCCGCAAAAAGTTATGATCTACCCATTGCTTCAACATGTGGGCGAAATGTGTAAGCCCTGTGTCCAAGTTGGGGATTATGTGCGGTTAGGTCAAGTAATTGCCGATTCTGATGCCTATATATCGGCACCTATTCATTCAACGGTTTCCGGTACAGTTACAGAAATTCGTGATTGGGACCATCCCAGTGGAGAACGTGTTCCGGCAATTATTGTTGAAAACGATTTTGAAGATAACCGTGCTGACTGCTTTCAAAATACGAACCTGGAGTATCAAAACAAAACGTCGGAAGAATTGATTGCAATAATCCGCAATGCGGGCATTGTAGGTATGGGCGGTTCTGCACTTCCCACCCATGTAAAATTAACTGCAAGCCTGGGTAAAATCGACACACTTTTGGTCAATGCTGCCGAGTGCGAATCTTATCTTTCCAGTGATCACCGTGTAATTTTAGAATCCATCGATGATCTATTGGGCGGTATGGAAATCGTGCGTTACATTGTGGGTGCTAAACATACCCTTGTAGGTATCGAGAATAATAAGCCGGATGCAATTTCGCTGTTGCATAAACGCCTTGCTAAAACCCACACAAAGGTAGTAATTTTAAAAACCAAATATCCGCAAGGCGGTGAAAAACAGTTAATTCGTGCTGTAACCGGACGCATTGTACCTTCCGGAAAGCTTCCCGCTGATGTTGGTTGCTTGGTATTAAATGTAGATACGATTATTGCTATTTACCGTGCCGTTGTGTTTGGATCACCGCTCATGCGCCGTATTGTAACGGTTGCCGGTCATGGCGTTGATCGCACCGGTAATGTTCATGTTCGTATTGGCACCCCTTTTTCGGCGGTATTGGAATATTTTGGGTTCCGCTATTCCACGCGAAAACTGATTATGGGCGGTCCCATGATGGGGAAAGCCCAGTCTTCTCTTGATGCTCCGGTTATTAAAGAAACCTCTGGTTTAATTTGTATGACCAAGGAGCAAATAACCGTTGACCGTAATGTCAGCTGTATTCGTTGCGGAAGCTGCGTTTCGGCTTGTCCCATGAATCTTGTGCCCAGTTATATTATGCAGTATGTAAAAAGTAATCGGTATGATATTGTGGAAAAATTTCATGCTGCAGATTGTATTGAATGTGGTTGTTGTTCCTTTACCTGTCCGGCGAAAATTCCGCTAATTGAATATATGCGAACCGGCAAACAAAAGGTTCAAGAAATTAACGAGCAGAAAGAGGGTGAAAAGAGCGTATGAACGGACTGATTGTTTCTTCATCCCCTCATTCTAAAGATCACCGCACGATCAGCACAATAATGGGCTGTGTGCTGATTGCTTTAGTACCTGCCTGTGTAGGGTCTATAATTTATTTTAAATGGAAAGCGCTTCTGATTATTGCCATTAGTGTACTTTCTGCTGTTTTGTTTGAGTTTATATTTAATGCCATTGCGAAGCGCAAGCAGACTATTCACGATTGCTCCGCCATTGTTACCGGCCTATTATTAGCCTTAAATCTTCCGGTTACGGTGCCTCTTTGGCTTCCGCCTATCGGAGCAATGTTTTCCATTATTGTGGTTAAAATGCTTTTTGGCGGCTTAGGTAAAAATGTTTTTAACCCTGCCAATACCGGTAGAATATTTTTGCTTATTTCCTTTTCCACTTATATGAGTGGTAGATGGATCGCTCCTTTTGATGCAGTTTCCTCTGCTACACCCCTTTCATATTTAAAAAATGCTTCGGGAGAATTGGTCACCATTACTGATAAGTTTAATCTTGGTGACTGTATGCTGGGGAATGTGGGCGGTTGCCTGGGTGAGACCAGCGCAGCATTGATCCTGATGGGAGGGATCTATCTGTTTTATAAGCGAGTGATCACTTGGCACATTCCGGTTTCTTTCATCGGTACTGTTGCGATCGTTACACTTTTGTTTCCCCGCTATCAGGATATATCCGCCTGGCAATATATGCTCTACCACTTGTTCAGCGGCGGATTATTCTTTGGCGCATTCTTTATGGCAACTGATTATTCAACCAGTCCTATTACGCCCATGGGCAGAGTGATCTACGGTATCGGGTGCGGCTTGATCACTGTTTTGATCCGTTATTTCGGTGGATACCCGGAAGGTGTATCTTTTGCAATTTTGATAATGAATTGCTTTGCAAGTTATTTGGATTTAAAAACAATCCCTGCAAGTTTTGGAGGTGAGCGCCGTGGCTTCCGGAAAAAGATCAAATAATCACTATTTCCAATCAATTTTTTTATTACTTATTGGGATCATTTTTGTCGGCGGTCTGCTGGTTTTTGTACATCATTTAACAACACCTATCATTTCAAATGCGGCAGAAAATCGTTTAAGCGAAACACTGCATGAGTTGATTGCTGAGGCAAAATCTTTTGAAGAAGTGGACGAATTTAGCGGTGAGATCACCCTTGGTAGTACAAAGGTGAGTGTTGCTGCTGTATACAAAGCTCTGGATCTGGATGATTCTTTAGTGGGGCACTGTGTGGAAGTGAAACCTATTGGCTATGGCGGTGAGATCGATATGCTTGTTGCCATAAACAAGGAAGGGGCAGTAAGCAATGTGGAAATCCTATCTATATCGGAAACCCCGGGTACGGGCATGAAAGTTCGGTATAACAAAGAATTTCGCCAAAGCATATTAGGTGCAACCGAAATTATTAAGGCAGTGAATACAGCTCCCACCACAAAGGGGGAGGTGCAGGTGATTTCCGGCGCAACAGTTTCCTCCAAGGCTTATATTAACGGTGTAAATGCAGCTCTTGAGGTGGTTCAAATATTGGAGCAGGAGGTGTGAATATTGAAGATCAAAGAATATTTTAAGGCCGGTCTTTTTACTCAAAATCCGCTCCTTATACAGTTGTTAGGATTGTGCCCTGCACTGGCAACAACTACCACAGTGGCAAATGCTATTGGTATGGGTATTTCTGCTACCGCCGTGCTTATTGTTTCTAATGCAGTGATCTCGTTACTTCGCAAGTTTATACCGAAGAAGATCCGATTGATCACCTATCTTTCGATCATCGCTTGTTTTGTTACTGTGGCAGAAATGCTTTTACAGGCATATTTTATGGAAATTTACACTTCCCTTGGTGTTTTTGTGCCCTTGATCGTTATTAATAGCTTGATTTTAACCCGGGCAGAAACCTTTGCTTCTAAAAATAAATTTTTACCGAGTATTTTAGATGGTTTTACAATGGGGCTTGGATTTACATTGGCACTGGTACTTTTGGCGTTCGTTCGTGAAGTTCTTGGAAGTGGTACAATCATGGGTTATCCCTTATTTGGCGGATCAGCGCCTTTTATGATTTTGGCACTTCCTGCGGGCGGCTTTTTAGCACTTGGATTTTTAGGCGCCTTTGTCCAAACAGTTAAAAATCGCAAAAAAAGGAGGGGCTAAATAATGGAACAAATAACATTAAATAGTCTAATTTCTTTTGCGATCAGTGCCATTTTAATCGAAAACATTGTTCTTGCCCGCTTTATGGGTTGCACGCCTTTTTTGGCATTTTCAAAGAACAGCGAAAATGTGTGGGGAATGGGTGCATCCGTTACAATAGTTATGGGAGTGGCTTCGGTTATTACTTATTGCCTGTACTATTATGTGCTTATGCCGCTTGATCTGTTATATTTGCGAACGATCTTGTTTATTTTGGTAATAGCTTTGTTGGTACATTTAATTGAAATGATTTTAAAAAAGAAGTTCCCATCATTTTACAAGCGGGTACGCATTCAGTTACCTTTAATTACAACAAACTGTGCCATTTTTGGTATTTGCCTGATCAATATTCAAAAGAATTATGGTTTGTTACTATCCTTTTTGAATTCCGTATTTTCTGCGGTGGGCTTCACCTTGGTGGTTTGGCTATTCTCTTTGGTGCATGAGCGAATTGAAGAAAACGCCGAGATTCCCAAGCCGTTTAAAGGATACCCCATCGCTTTGATTGCGGCAGGTTTGCTCACCTTTGGCTTTATGGGATTTACCGGTATGAGGTTTTGATTTATGACAAATTATGAATTAAGCCATAAACTGGTATCAGTACTTTTAGAAAAAGAATTAGAGATTGCACAAGCGGAATCTTGTACCGGCGGTCTGCTATCCAAGTATATTACCGATCAACCGGGCGCCTCAAGTATCTTTCAATGCGGGATAGTCTCTTATAGTGGAGCAATTAAGCATAAACTTTTAGGCGTTTCATCCGAAACTCTGCGCACCTATGGCGAAGTAAGTGCCGAAACCGCCCGTGAGATGGCAACCGGAATAAGAAGGCTTGCGTGTAGTGATATTGGCGTTGGCATTACGGGAATAGCCGGCCCGGGTGGCGGCTCAAAGGAAAAACCGGTTGGTTTGGTGTATTTTGCAGTATCTTATTTAGATACTTGTGAAGTGGTGAGATTAGAACTTTTTGATCTGAAATCCCGTGATGAGATCCGTGAGAAAACAGTAAAGTCTGTTTTAGAATATCTATTATCAATTATATAAAAAGAGAGCTTTAAGGGATTGCCCTTAGAGCTCTCTTTTTTATGTAAGTTCGATCGTAACCGGTTTATGCGGGTCGGTTGTGATCTCTAAATCATAGCCCCGTTCTTTCCAATACCGTAGGTTGCTGCGTTTTTGCCCTAAAGTTATAGAAAGTTTTTCCGGTTTTATGCGTATCTTCACAGTACAGGGCGGGGGAGGAAGAAATGATTCGAGTTGCTCATTCCACATGCCGGTTCGCACCAATTCGCCAAATGCAGGGTGAAAAGCGCCGGCAACTGCACCCTCGGCTTGGTGCAGTCCAACCTTTAAAAGGTGAATATGCTGTTTTTCTAAATACAAGGCAATGGGTACGGTCCATTCTACCGCTTCATCAACTGTTAAAGGCTTATATTCGCCTTTTTTATATGCATCATAAAGTGGTGTGTCTGGAAAAACAACAGCTGGATATAGCCGCATTTCGGCAGGATTAAGCTCTGCTAATTTTTGTGCTGTGCGGAAGGCTTTTTCCTTTGTATCGCCCGGCAGTCCCAATAACATTTGCAATCCTAAGGTAAAACCATATCGATGTATCAGTGCTGCGGCATTGCAGGTGTCCTCCGGTGTGTGTCCGCGATTTGCCATATATAACACTTCTGGGTCCATACTCTGGGCGCCTAATTCGATGGTGTTGACATGATAGTGTTTCAACAATTTCAGTATCTCCTCATCTATACCGTCGGGGCGGGTAGAGATGCGAATTCCTGTGAACTGTCCATTTTCAACATAAGGGGCGGCAATTTCAAGATATGCGAGCATTTTTTCTTTTTGAATACAGGTGAAAGAACCGCCGAAAAAAGCGATCTGCGTCGAATTTGCCCGGTGTGTGGGCAAATTGACGCAGTTTTGAATGCTTTCTTCAATTTCATCCGGCGAAGACATGTGAATCTGCCCGCTAATGCGGTGCTGATCGCAAAAAGAGCAACGGTTTTTACACCCGGCATGGGGAATAAACAGTGCTAAATTGCCTTTTTTCATAGTTCTGCCTCACCCATAAGTTTTAAAGCTTCTTTAGCGGCCATTTGTTCGGCTTCTTTTTTGCTTCTCCCGGTTCCACGCCCCAAAAGATTACTATTTAATAAACAGTGAACCTCAAAGGTTTTGGCATGATCAGGACCGCTGGTGCTGATCAACTCATAGTGGATCAATTCTCCGGGATTTTGCTGTGCGATCTCCTGCAAAGTTGTTTTATAATCGTAAGCATGATTGTTGCCGCCGATCTCATCGGCACCTTTTTTTATAAAGGGAAGGGCAAAGGCCTTTGCAGCCTCTAATCCGCCATCTAAATAAACAGCTGCTAACACTGCTTCAAATGCATCGGAAACAATGGAAGGACGGTTTCTGCTGCCGGAACGTTCCTCGCCGTGGCCAAGAAGAATGTAGTTGCCAAGTTGTAACTTTTGTGCAAAGTTAAATAATGAACTCTCGCACACAAGCAATGCACGCATTTTTGTGAGTTTTCCTTCCGGCAGATGCTGATAATGGGAGAATAAGTATTCTGCCGTAATCAAACCCAACACGGAATCTCCTAAAAATTCTAAGCGTTCATTAGACCCGGGAACTTCGTTTCGGTGCTCATTTGCAAAGCTGGAATGTGCCAGCGCATGTTGCAAAAGCGATTCATTCCGAAACGTGTAATTCATATTATTTTGCAGGATTTTTAGATCAGACATCTTTATTTGCTAATGTAGTTGATCAGATCACTTACACTTTTCAGGGTTTCCAGATCTTCGTCTTTGATCTGAACATCAAACTCATCTTCAATAGCCATGATTACTTCAACCATATCCAAAGAATCAGCACCCAGATCCTCTAAGGTGGTATCCATGGTAATCATATCATCATCAGTAATGCTCAACTGATCCATAATGATGGCTTTTACTTTTTCAAACATAATAATAGTTCCTTTCAAAATTTGTAAATAATACAACTAATATAGTAACATTTTTCCCGAAAAAGTCAAGGCTTTTATTCGGCGGCAAGGGATTTCTCAATTTCCAGGATCATGTTGCTTTCCACAAACTGGCATGCTTGGCGAATTGCATTTTTAATTGCTTTGGCATCTGATGAACCGTGTGCCTTAATCACCGGCTTGGTTACACCCAGCAGGGGAGCGCCGCCATATTCTTTGTAATCCATTTTCTTACGAAAAGCATTGATCTGTCCCATGATCAAAAGGGCAGCAAGCTTGGATTTGAGATTTTTCTTAAACATATCCTTTAGAATGTTCGAAAACATTTTGCCCCAGCCCTCAGATACTTTTAGGGTGATGTTTCCGCTGAACCCGTCAGCAACTAATACGTCGCATCCGCCTAAAGGTGCTTCGCGCCCTTCCACGTTGCCAAGGAAGTTGATATAGGGGTTGCTTTTTAGCAGTTGAAAAGCTTGTTGCTGAAGCTCGGGCCCTTTACACTCTTCGGTACCATTGTTCAGTAATCCAACGCGGGGATTTTCGATCTTCAGGCAAGACTTCATATAGATGCTGCCCATAGTTGCAAACTGGTTTAAATATTCCGGCTTGCACTCTACGTTTGCTCCGCAATCCAGCATTATATAAGGTCCCACAGCAGAGGGCATTACAGCGCCCAAGGCGGCTCTTTTTATGCCACGAATTCTCTTAACAATAAGAGTTGCGCCAACCAATACAGCTCCGCTGTTTCCTGCGCTCACAAAGGCATCTGCTTTATCTTCTTTAAGCATGCGAAAAGCAACTGCCATAGAACTATATTGCTTTTCTTTTATTACAGAGGTAGGTTCATCTTCCATGGTGATTACATCCGGTGCATCTACAATTTCTATGTTGGTTGCAGGCAACCCGTTTTCTGTGATCAATTGCTGTAATTCATTCTTTCTGCCAACTAATAAAATAGAAATGTCTTTCAGTTCGGAAACTGCCATGCAGCAACCTTTAATGATTTCTAACGGCGCATGATCGCCGCCATGTGCATCAACTACGATTCTCATTGGTTTCCTCCTTAAAAAAGAATGGATTTTTTGTGATTTCGTCTATAATTTCAAGGCTACGCCGGGAGATCGCCATATAACGATCGGCTTTATTGCGTATTCGCTCTTCCAAAGATGCAATGATACCAAAATTTATGTTCATTGGCTGGAAGTTTTCGCCGGTTCCACTGCTGATGTATTGTCCTAAAGCGCCGATCGCTGTTTTATCGGAGAAGAAGATCGGCGGTTCACCCAGGATCTTTGCCGCCAAAGATAGCCCTGCCATCAGTCCGGATGATGCGGATTCCACATAGCCTTCAACACCGGTCATTTGTCCGGCAAAGTAAAGGGTACCTTTTTTTCGGAAACTAAAATCCTGATTTAATAAACGAGGAGCATTTAAATAGGTATTGCGGTGCATTACTCCGTAACGCACAAATTCTGCATTTTCCAAACCGGGAATCATGGAAAACACCCGCTTTTGCTCCGGGAATTTCAGGTGTGTTTGAAAGCCTACTATGTTATATAAACTTCCTGCTGCATCATCCTTACGAAGCTGTACGACCCCGTAGGAACGGGCTCCGGTGCGATCATCCACCAAACCGACAGGTTTTAGGGGGCCGTAACGCATGGTATCTTCGCCACGCCGTGCCATTTCTTCAATGGGCATACAGCCTTCAAATACTTGGTGGTCAAAATCATGAAGCTCCGCACATTCAGCGGTGCTTAACGCCTGATAAAACGCCAAATATTCCTCTTTTGTCATGGGGCAGTTGATATAATCCGGCGTACCTTTATTGTATCGTGAAGCGAAAAAGGCTTTGTTCATATCGATGCTGTCGTAGGTTACGATGGGGGCGGCGGCATCGAAAAAGGAGAGGTAATCTTCTCCGATAAATTCACCGATAGCTTTGGATAAAGGTTCTGAAGTCAAAGGTCCGGTGGCAATGATTACATTTTCTTCTGCGGGAATTTCTGCGATTTCCTTTTCAACCACATTGATCAAAGGATGTTCCCGGATCACTGCTGTAACAGCAGCGGAAAATGCATTACGATCCACTGCCAAGGCGCCGCCGGCAGGCACTTGGTTTTTGTCTGCCGCCTGCATGATCAAGGAATCTAAACGGCGCATCTCCTCTTTGAGCAAACCCACGGCATTGGTAAGGCCGGCGCCCCGCAAAGAATTGGAACAAACCAATTCGGCAAAATTCACACTATGGTGAGCCGGGGTAAATTGAGAAGGCTTCATTTCATAGAGCGTAACAGAAATTCCCCTCTTTGCCAACTGATAAGCCGCTTCACAACCGGCAAGCCCGGCGCCAACAACGATTGCTTGTTTATTCATTGTTTTGCTCCTGCTTTCCGCAATCCGGATTGGAGCAGTAGGTGCCGCCGCCTTTACCAAAACGGCGGAATAAATGAGCTCCGCATTTTTCGCATGTTTTGGTCAAGGGAGTATCCCATGTCATAAAATCACAACCGGGATTGTGTTCACATCCGTAATAGGTTTTTCCGGCTTTAGAGCGTTTTTTCAAAATTCTGCCGCCGCATTTGGGGCAGGGTACATTGGTATCGATTGCAATGGTCTTGGTGAACTTACACTCCGGATAACCGGGACATGCCATAAATTTGCCAAATCTACCGTTTTTGATCACAAGATTTTTGCCGCAATTGGGGCAAATCTCATCTGTTACTTCATCGGGAACTTTTACCCGTTCTGTAACTTTTTTCTCGGCATCCTCCAGAGTTTTGATAAATAAATTATAAAATTGATCAACGATCGCGCTCCATTCTGCGGAGCCTTCTTCCACTTTGTCCAGTTCGCTTTCCAGGTGAGCAGTAAAATCGTAATCCACAATGCTTGCAAAGTATTCTTTCATCAGCTGAGTGGTTACTTCACCCAAAGC
Organism: Eubacteriales bacterium; assembly: GCA_045538295.1. Lineage (GTDB taxonomy): Bacteria > Bacillota > Clostridia > Oscillospirales > QAKW01 > QAKW01. The sequence continues at coordinate 7,312 of JAZSRD010000017.1, read as the reverse complement.
GGTTGGTTTTAATGTTTTGCCTTCACGCTCCACATAATCCCGAGCCATAATTGTTGTTATAACCGGCGCAAAGGTAGAGGGTCGTCCAATGCCGTTTTCCTCCAATGCCTTGATCAAAGAAGCCTCCGTGTACCGAGAGGGCGGTTGCGTAAAATTCTGCTCTTTTTCCAATTGTGCCGTGGTTAAAGTTTCACCGTTTTCACATTTATACAGTCGGCGATTATTTTTTTCCTTGTTATCACTTTCTTGGTATGCAGCGGTAAAACCTTTAAATTTAACAACCTGGCAATTGGATTTAAAGATATATTTTCCGTCACTGATCTCAATGGCAAGTGTATCGTATACAGCCTCTGCCATTTGGCTGGCAAGAAAACGGTCATAGATCAATTTATAAATGCGGTACTGATCCAAGGTGCAATTTTCTTTAGCGATCTCCGGTGTAATCGCCAGGTTTGTGGGTCGAATGGCTTCGTGCGCATCCTGAGCACCTTTTTTGGTTTTAAAATAACGACGGGTTGCAGGGTAGTATTCAGAACCGAAGGTTTCAACGATGTGTGCTTTTGCTGCGACTGCTGCTTCATCGGAGATGCGCAAGGAGTCGGTTCTCATATAAGTGATCAAACCAACAGGCCCAAATCCCTTGATATTTAAACCTTCGTAGAGTTCCTGGGCGGTCTTCATAGTACGCTTCGCCTGGAAATTAAACCGCTTGGAGGCCTCTTGCTGTAAGGTGGATGTAATAAATGGGGGAGTGGGGCTCTTTTTCTTTTCTGCACGTTTAATGCCGGAAACTGCAAAGGTTGCTTTTTCTAATTCGGCGTATATGCGAGCAGCATCCTCGCCGTTTGTAATTTCAAGGGGACCTTTGACAGTACCGTGGAAACGAGCTTCGATCTTTCCACCGGAAGCCTGGGTGAATACTGCAGAAATGTTCCAGTATTCCTTGGGAATAAAAGCGCGAATCTCTTCTTCACGATCCACGATCATTGCTGTGGCAACTGATTGTACACGGCCGGCAGATAGGCCTTTCTTTACTTTTTTCCATAAAAATGGGCTCAACTTGTAACCAACAATACGATCCAGCACACGGCGTGCCTGCTGCGCATTTACTAAATTCATATTGATCTGGGTTGGATTGGCAACGGCTGTTTGCAGGGCAGTTTTAGTAATTTCATTAAAGACTACCCGTTTGCAACGCTCCGGTTCCAAATTTAAGAGGGTAGATAAATGCCAGGAAATAGCCTCCCCTTCACGGTCGGGGTCGGTGGCAAGGTATACCACATCGGCTTTCTGTGCCTCTTTTTTCAAAGAACGGATCAAATCGCTTTTTCCGCGAATAGAGATGTATTTCGGCGTAAATCCATGCTCAATATCAATTGCAAATTCACTTTTAGGTAAATCACGAATATGCCCCATCGATGCCATTACTTTGAATTTTTTGCCTAAATATTTTTCAATTGTTTTTACTTTACCCGGGGATTCAATAATTAATAAATTTGACATTTATAGACCTCTCTTATAGGATAACTTTAAATTTACTGCCGGGGCAGGAAACTGCCAAGCCCTGAAATTCAAGGGTGGTAAGGCTCTGCAACACCTGTTCCATGGGAATGCCGGCGTTTTCGATCAAATAATCGGTAGAACACTCTTCTGTTGTGAGCAGATCAAAAACAGCCCGCTCTGCATCCGATAATTTTTTGCGATGTTTATTTTTGTAAGCTTTTAACTTATCTTCCCTTAATTCATCTTGCATAGAAAAGACTTGCTCCTTGGGATAAGCCAGTTCTTTTAGCCGATCTCCAAATAAAGGAAGATAAATTTGCAAAATGTCGGCGTATTCTGTAACGGGGTAACATCCATCTTTGATCAGTTTATTGCTACCTTCGTTTTCATTGGCTGCATTTGCCATTACTGCAAATAGATCTCTGTTTTGCTCTAAGGCATAGTTTGCAGTCATTAATGCACCGCTTCTTGCGGGAGCTTGAACTACCAGCGTACCATGGGAAAGACCGCTTAAAATTCGATTGCGTTCGTGATACGCATATTTGTGGGAACTATTTCTGGGAAATGTTTCTGCAATTAATGCACCTTTGGACAATATATCCGGAAAATTGCGTGTTAGTTTTCCTTGGGAGGAAAGAATACCAAAGGGAAGCACGATCAAAGGCCCGCTATCCGCCCTTATGGCACTTTCATAGGCAAAAGTATCAATTCCATCTGCCAAACCGCAAACAACGGTAAAACCACAATGACAGAGCGGAGTAACAATCTCCTTGGTCATTTGCTCGCCATACCCGGTACATTTCCTTGTTCCCACAACGGTCAGCATTGGTTTTTCAACACAAGTGTGTAAATGACCCTTGAAGAACAGGGGAGAGGGCGGATTATCAATCTCCCGTAGTAAAGCAGGATAATAAGGGTCATCTAATGTTAAAACACCGATCTGATGCTCTTCACAATCACCATAGACCTCCCAGGCCAAACGTAGATCCTTTTTGCTTAATGCCGCACATTCTTTTTTGCTTAGAAAAGTGCAATGGGAAAAATCCTCTGCCTGATATATTGCCTCAACAGAACCAATGGTATGGATCAAACGTAATAATTTTTTATTGTTAAAATTTAAAACTTCTTTAGCCCATATCCACAGAACATGATGATTTATTTCCATTTTGATTGCTCCCACAAAATAATTGAGGCGGCAACCGCAGCATTTAAAGATTCATTATTGCCCAGCATGGGAATAAATAAGCCGCTGTCGCACAGTTCCATGATCTCCGAAGAAATCCCGTTGGATTCATTGCCGATCACCAGAACGGTCGGCTGCTCGAAGGATATGTTTTGCAGTTCCTGATAATTGCGATCCAAACCTGCGCCATAGATCTTGTAACCGGAACTCCTTTGCTTTATCAGAAAATCGGCAAGTGAGCCACGGCATACCGGAACACGGAATACGCTTCCCATTGCTGCACGAAGAACCTTGGGAGAATAAAGATCAACACAGCCCTCACTAAGGTAAACCATCCTTGTGCCAAAGGCTTCGGCAGAGCGTAAGATTGCTCCCAAATTGGAAGGATCGGACAAATGATCCAAGGCAAGTATAAAATCAGGCATCTGCTTTTCTTCCTGCTCCCAACGGCGCAGTACCATAAAAACACCGGGGGTTGTATCCATGGTGCTTAGTTTTTTAGCCACGTGATCAGAGATAATGATTGTTTTATCCTGTAAATCATTAAGTAGGGGATGATGTGCCTCTTTTTCTGTTACAAGGCACCGTTCAATTTGCCAATTACTCTTTACCGCTTCAATGCAAAGCTTGATCCCCTCAACAAGGAATAATCCACTCTCTTTTCGACCGGCTGCAGTGTGCAAGCGGCACAACTGTTTAATATATTCGTTTTGTAGGCTTGTAATACGCTCCATCATTCTTTGGTGATCTGTTCAATACTCTTGTTGGGCGCTATCACAATGATAGCGTCCTCTGCGTTTAACGGTTCATGGGGATCAGGGGAGATTTTAATCGTGCCGTCAATAGTACGGAAGGCAATAATGTTAATGTTATAATTGGCACGGATTTTTAACTCTGCCAAGCTTTTGCCCGCCCATTTATGGGGCATTTTGATTTCCATAATAGAGTATTCGTCGGAAAGGTCGATATAATCCATAATATCGGTGTTGCTTAAATTTTTTGCTAATCGCTCACCCATATCCTTTTCAGGATAGATCACACGGTCAGCGCCAACCTTTTCCAAAATTCGGCCGTGGATCTCGCTGGTACATTCTGCAATTACGTTGGACATTCCCATTTCCTTAAGCATTAGGGTCACTAAAACGCCGGATTGAATATCATCGGTCAGTGAAACTACTGCCACATCAGCATCGGTGATGCCGAGCGCAGTCAGCACATCTTCGTCGGTGGGATCCCCAATAGCGGCATGAGTGATTTCATCGGCAATGCGGCGCACACGTTCTTCATTGCTGTCGATGCCGATTACTTCGTGCCCCATTTTCTGCAAATTTATTGCTAAATTTGAACCGAACCGATCTAAACCGATAACGGCAAAGGTTTTGTTTTTCACGTTTTTTTCTCCTAACCAATCAAAATAGTTGCTTTGGGATAAGATATTTTATCTTTATTGCGGTTAATACGAATCATAATTGCCAGGGTAATAGTAAGAACGCCCAACCTTCCCATGAACATTAAAATAATCAGTGTGATCTTGCTTAGTGCAGTAAGGGATGCTATATTGCAAGCGGCAACACCAACTGTGCCAAAACCGGATACGCAGGTAAAGAACACATCGATCAAGGGAATCTCGGGGGAAAGAAAACTAACTAATATGGTGCTGGTTAAAACAATTCCGCAGGCAATAAAGAATAATGAAAATGCACGATAAATATCTTCACGGGAAATGGTGAAGTTGCGAAATTGTATTTTTGTGCGTCCGCAGGCTACCTGAGATGCCGTGATTAATAATATCAAGAATGTGACAGTTTTGATGCCGCCCGCTGTGGAACCGGAGGAGCCTCCGATAAACATTAATAATGCCGAGATCACTTTAGAGGGTTCTGTAAAATTTACCATATCAAAGGTGGAGAAGCCTACTGTACGCATGGTTACAGAAGAGAAAAGAGCGTTTAAAATTTTACTGCTTATCGGCAGATCTGCAATTGTACCCGAGTTATTCCATTCGGCAAGGGCATAGAATAGAGTGCCAAAAAGTAATAGGCATCCGGTGGTAACAAGAACCATTTTTGAATAAATCGATAACTTTTTAAGGTTGCGTTTTTCTAAAAGATCTTGCCATACAATAAAGCCCAAACCGCCGATCACGGTAAGAAGCATTAAAACGGTCAGCACATAACCATTGGTATTAAGCGCAGCCAGGCTGTCGCCATTTCCTAAATTATCAAAGCCGGCGTTGCAGAATGATGAAATCGATAAGAATAGGGATTTCCAAAAACCATTTGCGAAACCATGTTTTGGAATGAAATAAATGCTAAGAAGCAGGGTTCCTATACCCTCAATGATAAAAGTCCCTTTAACTAATAATTTCACAAGGGAAAGAACTCCACCGGAAGAAGAAAGCCCCAATGATGAGGAAAGAAGCATTCGCTCGCTAAATGAGATCGCCTTGCGAAAGGTCAACATCAAGATCATGGCCAAACTCATAAAGCCTAAACCGCCCACTTGGATCATGCAAAGGATTATTGCTTGACCAAAGAGGGTGAAGATCGTTTGCGTGTCGCCAATCGTAAGTCCGGTAACACATGTAGCACTGGTTGCAGTAAATAGTGCTGAAAGAGGCGAAAGCCACTGTCCATTGCGGTTTGCAATAGGTAATGTGAGCAAAAATGTACCCAACAAAATGATAAAAAGAAAACCTAAAATAACGGCGATCATCGGGTTGTGCGAAATGAAAAATGAAAAAAATCCGAACCTTTTTTTCGTCATTTTTAGGTTTCCTTTCTGAAAAAACGAAGTTTCTTCCTATTATATTATGCAAAAACATTATAATACATTTTTTACAAAAAGCAATACCTTTTAAAAAAATAAAAAACAGAACAGGGAATATACCTGCTCTGTTTTTTGAAATATTTACTTGCTCAGTTGCTTTTTAACAGTGGTAACCAGTGCAGTAAATGCTTCGGGATCAGAAACGGCGATCTCAGACAGCATTTTTCTGTTCAAGTTGATCTTGCAAAGCTTTAAACCGTACATGAAACGGGAGTAGTTGATGTCGTTCATGCGGCAAGCAGCGGAGATTCTGGTGATCCACAGGGAACGGAAATCTCTCTTCTTTTGCTTTCTGCCGATGTATGCGTTGGTCAAAGAACGCATTACGGCCTGGTTAGCAGTTCTAAATTGTTTGCTCTTGGCACCATAGTAGCCTTTAGCAAGCTTTAAAATCTTTTTTCTTCTTTTGCGGGTAGTTACCGCACCTTTAATTCTAGCCATTTATTTCAGCCTCCGTATCTTTTGATTATTTGTAGGGGATCAGCTTTTTCAAAGAAGCTGCATTGGTTTCATCAACATAAGCCTCTTTACGTAAGCCTCTCTTACGCTTGGTGGTTTTCTTATTCAGAATATGAGATCTGAAAGCATGGCTTCTTTTGATCTTTCCACCTTTAGTGATCTTGAAACGCTTTTTTGTACCGCTATGGGTCTTTACCTTAGCCATTTTATAGCCTCCCTTATTTTTTTTCTTTCTTTGGCGCGAGTACCATGATCATATTACGCCCTTCTAATTTGGCGGGCTTTTCGATCACGCAGTTTTCTTCGGTCAGAGAACAAAAACGCTTTGCAATGTCATATCCAAGCTCAGTATGAGCCATTTCACGACCCTTGAATTTCACCACAACCTTAACCTTGTCACCGGCAAGCAAAAAACGATTTGCGTGAGATGCCTTGGTTTGAATATCGTGGGTATCGATCTTCAAAGTTAGTTGGATTTCTTTTACAGAAACAATGTTTTGGTTCTTTTTGGCCTCTTTCTCTTTCTTAGCCTGCTCGTAGCAATATTTGCCAAAATCAATGATTTTGCAAACAGGGGGTTGCGCCTTGGGCGCAATCATCACCAGATCAAGCCCTTTGCCATCGGCAATCTTCATTGCCTCGGCGGGGGTCATGATACCAAGCTGACTACCGTCGGAGTCGACGACCCGGATCTCTTTCTCTCGGATAGATTCGTTGATACTTAATCCTTTTGCTTCTTTAGCGTTAATGTTTCCACACCTCCAAAAAATAAATAAAAACGAGCAAAATAATTGCTCGTTTCAAAACATAATAAGCCCAATGATATTTGGAACAAACGATGTTAACCACTGCTATAGATGAATGCAGGGTGAGAACAGAGCAAACTATCCTACTTCTTTTTGCCCATATAGATTATCACAATCGCACGGGAATGTCAACATGTTTTTTCAAAAAACTTTTATATTTTTCTCAAAAAACTCTTTACAAACACAAAATAGTCATGTATAATAGGGGAGCGCTTTTTCAAAATGAAAATTTGGCCTGGTAGTTCAGCTGGTTAGAACGCTAGCCTGTCACGCTAGAGGTCGTGGGTTCGAGCCCCATCCGGGTCGCCATTTTTTTGCCTCTGTAGCTCAGTTGGTAGAGGGGAGGACTGAAAATCCTTATGTCGTTGGTTCGATTCCGACCGGAGGCACCAATAAAAAGGTGAGAAGCTAAATTCTTGCCTTTTTATTTTCAAAATTAAATATTTGGTGCCATAGCCAAGCGGTAAGGCCAAGGTCTGCAAAACCTTTATCCCCGGTTCAAATCCGGGTGGCACCTCCAGAAAAAGTCGGA
>JAZSRD010000013.1:0-4970 GCA_045538295.1 Eubacteriales bacterium | reverse complement strand
AGAGGATATTATGTGGATACAGTAGGAAAAAACAAAAGAATTATTGAAGAATACATCAGAAATCAATTGGAAGAGGACCGTGCTTCGGATCAAATTAGCATAAAAGAATATATGGACCCGTTCACGGGTAGCAAGAAGAAGTAGGCAAAAAAGACAGCCGCACGTGAGCGGCTGCCTGTAATGGTAATGCGGTGTCAAACTTTCAGTGCCTCTTACAGAGGCTAAGCCTGTATTAGCCCCTTCTAGGGGCTGTGCAAACCACCAGTTTACTGGTGGTTATGATTAAAAGAAAATGGTGGCGGCGCCATAGGAAACAAATGCCACGATAATGCCGGCGGCGATCACGCCCAGGGCAATGGCAGGAAAGGCTCTTTTTAGCTGCATATCCAGCATGGCGGCAACTAAGGCGCCGGTCCAGGCGCCGGTGCCCGGCAGGGGGATCGCCACTAAAATAAACAACCCCCAAAAAGCACCCTTCAGCACTGTGTCGCTTTTGGTTTTTCCTCGCTGCTCTAATTTATCAATAAAGGTATTGAGTTTAGGCATTTTTTTACGAATCCAGGCAAAGATCCGGCGGATAAAAATGATAATAAACGGCACCGGCAGTAAATTCCCCAAAATTGCCACAGGAATGGCGATCCGAAAATCCAGCCCGTGGGCGGTTGCCACGGGAATGGCACCTCGCAGCTCAATGATGGGAACCATCGAGATCAAAAAGGTCATCAGTAATTTGCCGAAAAATGTATTCCACAAAAAGCGCACGGCTTATCCTCCTTGGTATGCATTAAATATAATATATCATAATATCCCCCTGATTTCAAGAAAGATCGGTGTATAAAACATTAAAAGTTTCCTAATATAAATAAAAGGATAAAAGTGCCAAAATGTGCGGAAAAAAATTGCTTAAATTGTTGATTTAAGCCGTTGACACCGCTTGACGTTCGTGTTAAAATTATCCATAATGGAAAATATGTGGGTTTGGATCATATGTATAGCCCCGTTCATTGTTAGAAAGGAGGATGATGGACTTGATGAACACCGTGTTAGCACTGCCGAACTTTGCTGAGGTGGGCCAGGTTGTTTTGCTGGGTTTGGGCATTGTATTTTTCGGATTGATCTGCATTATCATTTTGTGCACGATCATGGGGAAGATCGTTTCGTCCCTTGTAGAAAAGAAGGAGGAAACAAAGCCTATTGCACCTGCGGCAGCTCCTGCACCCGTTGCAGAGATCCCCAACCGGCAAGAGTTGGTGGCGGCAATCTCCTGCGTTGTGGCAGAAGAACTGGGAACCGATGTTTCCGCGATCCGTATCGTATCTTTAAAAAGAGTATAAAGAGTTTTTAAGAAAGGATTTTAAAACCATGAAAATGTATAAAGTTAATGTTAACGGCAATCTTTACGAGGTGACCCTGGAGGTTCTGGACGGCGTTCCTGCAGCCCCCGCCGCTGCTCCCGCTCCTGCTGCTGAGCCTGCTCCTGCAGCCGCTCCTGCTCCCGCTGCTGCTCCTGCAGGCGGTGAAACTGTTGCCGCTCCCATGCCCGGTACCATCCTGGCAGTAAACGTGCAGAATGGCGCCGCTGTTAAAAAGGGTGATGTACTCTTCGTGCTGGAAGCAATGAAAATGGAGAACGAGATCATGGCTCCCTGCGACGGTACTGTTGCAGGCGTAAACACCACCAAGGGTGCAACTGTTTCCACCGGTGATGTTCTTTGCTCTCTTCAGTAATCCTTGTTGAAAACGGAGGATTATCCAAATGTTAGAAGCTATTACAAACTTTTTTAGCCAGACCGGCTTTGCCATGTTCGGCGGCGATAATTGGAAATGCCTGATTATGATCGCCGTGGCGTTTTTGCTTTCTTATCTGGCTATCGTAAAGCAGTTCGAGCCCCTGCTCCTGCTGCCCATTGCCTTTGGTATGTTGCTGACCAATCTGCCCGGCGCCGAGATGTTCCATGAGCAGCTTTTTGCCGGCGGTCATGTAAACTGGGATCTGTTTGGCGGGGCACAATACGTCAATTCCGCCAATTTGACCATGCCGGATATGTTTACGATCTTAAAATCCGGCGAAGTGGTTCTTAACGGTAGTTATGTGTTCGGTCATGTCACCGGCATCAGCTTGGATGGCGATGCACTGATCAATGCCGCCGGCGCTATTGTAAACACTGCCGGTGAAGTGCTCCATACCAATGCCGACATCGTGGTTGATCTGGTGGGTCTTAGCGTAACCGACGGTTCTTTGTACAGCGGCACCACCCTGATCGCCACCGGCGTGCAAGAGGTTTCCGCAGGCTTGCTGGATTATCTCTATTTGGGCGTTAAGCTGGGTATTTATCCCTGCCTGATCTTCCTGGGTGTGGGCGCTATGACCGATTTTGGCCCCCTGATCGCCAATCCCAAGAGCCTTCTGCTGGGTGCTGCTGCACAGCTGGGAATCTTTGCTACCTTTGTGGGCGCTCGTTATTTGGGCTTTACCGGCGCAGAGTCCGGCTCTATCGGCATCATCGGTGGCGCCGACGGTCCTACCGCCATCTTCGTAACCTCTAAGCTGGCACCCCATCTCCTTGGCCCCATTGCGGTTGCCGCCTATTCCTATATGGCGTTGGTGCCCGTAATTCAGCCTCCTATTATGAAGGCACTTACCACCAAACAAGAACGCCTGATCCGTATGGAAACCTTGCGTCCTGTAAGTAAAACAGAAAAAATTATCTTCCCCTTTGTAGTAACTGCTTTTGTTGCTCTTCTTGTTCCCTCTGCTGCTGCTTTGGTAGGCTGCCTGATGTTGGGTAACCTGTTCCGTGAGTGCGGTGTGGTGGAGCGTTTGAGCAAAACCGTTCAGAATGAGCTGATGAATATTGTAACCATCTTCCTGGGCATCACCGTTGGTGCTACTGCTACTGCAAACACCTTCCTTTCTTGGGATACCATCAAGATCATCATTATGGGCGTGGTAGCCTTTAGTATGGGTACTGCAGGCGGCGTTCTGCTTGCCAAGTTCATGAACCTGTTCCTTAAGAAGAAGATCAACCCGCTGATCGGTTCTGCTGGTGTATCCGCTGTGCCTATGGCTGCCCGCGTATCTCAAACGGTTGGCCAAAAAGAAGATCCCGGCAATTTCCTGCTGATGCACGCCATGGGTCCCAATGTGGCAGGCGTTATCGGCTCTGCAATTGCTGCCGGTGTGTTGATCGCCATTTTCGGTTAAGGAGGATATTCGTATAATGGAAAAGAAACCTTTATATATAACAGATACCATCCTTAGAGATGCCCACCAGTCTCAGGCTGCTACCCGGATGCGGATCGACGATATGATCCCCGCCCTGGAAAAACTGGACGACATCGGCTATTGGTCCCTGGAATGCTGGGGCGGCGCTACCTTCGATGTGTGTATGCGCTTCCTCAACGAGGATCCCTGGGAGCGTCTGCGTACTTTGAAAAAGCATATGCCCAAAACCAAGCTGCAAATGTTGCTGCGTGGCCAGAATATTCTGGGTTATAAGCACTACGCCGACGATGTGGTGGATAAATTTGTGGCAAAATCCATCGAAAACGGTATCGATGTAATCCGGATCTTCGATGCTTTGAACGACGTGCGCAACGTGGATCAGGCTATGAAGAGCTGTAAAAAGTACGGCGGTATCTGCGAGGCTGCTATCAGCTATACCACCAGCCCCGTGCATAACGAGGAATATTTTGTAAATTTGGCAAAAACCTTAGAGTCTATGGGCGCAGATGTGATCTGTATCAAGGATATGGCAAACCTGCTGTTGCCGATGGATGCCTATAGCCTGGTTAAGAAACTGAAAGAAGCTGTAAAAACCCCCATTCACCTGCATACCCACAACACCACCGGTACCGGCGATATGACCAACCTGATGGCTACTTGGGCAGGTGTGGATATTGTGGACTGCGCTTTGTCCCCTATGGCAAACGGTACCGCTCAGCCTTCCACCGAGGCCATGGTTGCTACCCTGCAGGGTACCGACCGTGATACCGGGCTGGATCTGAATAAACTCAGCGATATTGCCACCCACTTCCGTGGCGTTGCCGATAAGATGAAAGCGGAGGGTATCTTGGATCCCAAGGTGCTGAATGTGGATGCCAAGACCCTGCTGTATCAGGTTCCCGGCGGTATGCTCTCCAACCTGATCTCCCAGTTGAAGCAGGCAGGTGCCGAGGATAAATATTACGAAGCGTTGGCAGAGATCCCCCGTGTGCGTAAAGACTTTGGTTATCCCCCGTTGGTAACTCCCACCAGCCAGATCGTAGGTACCCAGGCGGTTATGAATGTGGTATTGGGCGAGCGTTATAAAATGGTTGGTAAGGAATCCAAAGGCTTGCTGAAAGGCGAGTATGGTCAGGTGCCCGGCGAGGTAAACGAAGAGGTTCGTAAAAAGGCAATCGGCGACGAAGAGGTGATTACCTGCCGTCCTGCCGATCTGCTGGAGCCCGAATTGGAAAAATACCGGGAAGAGGCAGGCGATCTGGCTCGTTGCGAAGAAGACGTACTCAGCTATGCTCTGTTCCCCCAGGTTGCTTCTAAGTTCCTGGCCGAGCGGAATAAACCCAAGGCAGATGAAAATGCTGTTCGTGAACTCTATGTAGAGGATCTGGGTTGCTAAAAGTAAAGATCTTGCCCCTTTGCCATCCCGGCAAAGGGGCATTCTTGTGCAAAAACCTGTCAACTTTCTGTTGATTACTTGTGCAAAAAATATAAGTTGAAAAAACTTAAAAATTCTTCAAAAAAAGTGTTGACAAAACCCCTATAGTAGTGTTATTATATTCAGGCACCCGCGAAAAAAGGCTGGTCCAAGAGGGTCGGCGAGAGTGGGAAAGCAGCGGACTTTGAAAATTAAACAGCATCATAAAAGAAGGACCCGTTAATTGTATAAAGTCCATGTCTTCGAACGGAGATATGGCGAAAGCGATTAACAAAACTTAAAGCCAGAATTTTGAGATTTGTTATGAGC
>JAZSRD010000063.1:0-3491 GCA_045538295.1 Eubacteriales bacterium | reverse complement strand
CTGTAAAAAATCTTAGGATTTTTTACAGCCCATTTTATTTTGAACCAATATTCTTGCCAGGATGGGGCGGTGCACCTTCATGGCACCCTTGGGGCAAAATTCCTGGCAGCAAAAGCAGCGGATACATTTTTTGCGGTTAATCCGAGGCTTTTTATCCACCATGGTAATGGCATGGGCAGGGCACACTTTATCGCATTCCCGGCATCCGATGCAATCTTCCTTTTTCAGTTTGGGGTAAGAGGAGAGGGCTTTATCCATAAAGGCGGAGCTGATCCGCCCAAAGAATTTCGCCGATTCCCGGTTGAACCGCAGGCTGCGCATCGTTTCCACCCGCTGATAATCTGCCACAATAAATTGCCGCCAATCCTCCCCTGCCGTTTCCAGTTCTTCGGGGGTGTTGGGAATAAGGTCTCGGCGGCTTGCCGCAACCAGAGTGGGAACCTCCCCGGGGTTCAACCCGATCACTGCCGCACCGATCAGATCGGCGGCATGGGGATTTTCCGATGCAATGAGCACCCCCACCGGGCGGGGTGTGCCGGCGGTGGGACCGTTGCCTTCCATCCCCACCACCCCATCAATAATGGAAAGGCGGGGTTTAAAATACTCGTCCAGATCCACGATCATATCGGCAAAAGCCGCCGGTTCCGGAAAGCGGTAATGATACTCCGGCTTTACAGTGCCGGGCACCACGCCGAACATATTCTTTGCCGCCCCGCTCATAGACATCATGCCGTGGGTCTTTAATTTACAAAAATTAATCAGGGCATCGCAGGAATCCAGCCAGCCGGTATAAGTAAAGGTTTTGGCAGAGCGGGCATGGGGGAAGGTGGCTTCCTTCACTGAAAAATCGTGATTTAACACGGCGCCTGTCGCCTCTGCCCCTTTCATGCCGGTAACGGCATAAACCCGATCCAGGTACACCCTGGTATAAAGCCCGCCGGGGCTATCCCCCAGGATAACCTCTGCCCCTTTTTCCCGAAGCATCCGAATTAGGGCGCACAATAGTGCCGGGTGGGTGGTGGCCGCCGCCTCCGGTTTTAAAAAGGTGACCAGGTTGGCTTTGATCCCCACCGTCATGCCGGGAGTGACCCAGCTCAAACCGCCCAAAGGCGCCAGCAATTTTTCCAGTGCGGCGGAAACCTCCGGTTCGTTATAACTTTTACAGGCAGTTACAGATACTTTCATCATTACATAAATAAACAAAAGAGCATGGGCAAAAAGCAAGCGGGAATAAAGTTGACCACCTTGATCTTGGTAAGACCCAGCATATTCAGAGCGATGGCCACGATCAGAATGGAGCCCACACAGCTCATCTCCCCGATCATAGATTCGGTTAAAAAGGCGGCAACAGCGCTGCCGCCCAGGGCTATGGCACCCTGGTACACAAAGCAAACAACGCCGGCAAAGGCAACACCGATCCCCAGGGTGGATGCCATGATCATGCAGGAAACAAAGTCAATCAAGGATTTGGCAAAAATGGTGGTGTTATCCCCCCGAATGCCGCTATCCAATGCGCCGGTGATCGCCATGGCGCCCACGCAGACCAGCAAGGTGGCGGTTACAAAACCCTCGCCAAAGGTGGAGCCGCTCTCCCCTTTGGTTAGCTTGCGCTGCATAAATGCACCAAAACGGTTCAGGTACCGATCCAGATCCACCCAATGCCCCAGGGCACCGCCGATGGCGATGGATAAAATGGAGATGAGAAAATTCTCTCCGTCAAAAAAACCTTTCACGCCAATAGCAAGGACACACAGTGCCATGCCCTGCATAATGCCCTGGCTCACCCGAGAGGGAAGCCCTTTTTTGAGCAACACCCCGATCAGGGCGCCCGCAATGATCGCTATTCCGTTTACAATACTGCTTGTTAATGCCATATTTTTCACCAATTACGGCGCGGAAAAATTTTCCGCGCCGTTTTTTCTTACATAATAGTTTTTAGATAGTTGATGCTGATCTCTGCACATTCCATGGGTGTTTTTTCCATGCTGGGCTGATCCTGCTCCACCACCACCCAAGTGGCACCGGATTGTTCCGATGCTTTTAAAATAGCGGGGAAATCCTGCAGGCCTTTGCCCACGGGGCGGAACTCGAAATTCTTTTTCTTGGGTTTCTTTTCTTCGCTCTTAATGCCGATCAGCTCGTAAAGGGGTTCATCTGCATCCACGGTCTCACGGTAGAAATCCTTCAGGTGGACCACCGGGCAACGGCCGGCATATTTGCGGATATAGTCGGCAGGATTTTCACCGCCCACATTCACCCAGCAGGTATCCAGCTCGGTTTGCAGGTACTCGGCAGGAACCATGCGATACAGCATATCCAGGCCGTATTCACCGTCTACTTTGGTAAATTCAAAATCGTGGTTGTGATACAAAAGGGTCAGCCCCTTTTCCTTGGCAACAGCGCCGATCTTTTGGATCGCCTCAATGGTGGGCAGCCAGCCCTCGGTACCGGGGCGACGGTCGGCGTCCACATAGGGAACTGCCACAAACTTCACGCCGATCTCCTTATATGTATCCAAAGTGCCTTCGCAATCTTCCAGCATCTCTTTTAAAGGTACATGAGCGGAGATGGGATTGAGCCCGATCTCTTCGCACCAGCCTTTAATGGTGGCGGCATCCTGCCCAAAAATACCGGCAAATTCCACGCCGTCGTAGCCCATGGCCTTTACCTTTTCCAGGGTGCCCTTAAAATCGGCTTCCAGATCGCCTCGTACTGAATACAGCTGTAAAGCAACGGGAAATTTCATACGTTGGTCCTCCAAAATCAAATTATTTGTGTTTATTCTATCACTAATTTTAGCAATTTTCAACCGAAACCCCACGAAAACATTGATTTTTTTAAGATAATATGGCAAAAGTGGAAAAAATATTAAAATATGCTTGTAAAACGCAGAGAAATTCGTTATAATATTGGATGGTAATTTAAAAAATATTTTTTTAGGAGGCTATAAAAATGTCTGTTAAAGTTGCTATTAATGGTTTTGGTAGAATCGGCCGTCTGGCTTTCCGTCAGATGTTCGGCGCTGAAGGTTATGAAATCGTTGCCATCAACGATCTGACCGATGCTGCTATGCTGGCTCATCTGCTGAAGTACGATTCCGCTCAGGGTCGCTACGAGCACGAGGTTGTTGCCGGCGAAGGCGAGATCACTGTAGATGGCAAGACCATCAAGATCTATGCCGAAAAGAACGCTGCTGATCTGCCCTGGGGCGAGATCGGTGTGGACGTTGTGCTGGAGTGCACCGGCTTCTACTGCTCTAAGGAGAAGGCTTCTGCTCATATCACCGCAGGCGCCAAGAAGGTTGTTATCTCCGCTCCCGCCGGCAAGGATCTGCCCACCATCGTTTACAGCGTAAACGAAGAGACCCTCACCAAGGAAGACACCATCATCTCCGCTGCTTCCTGCACCACCAACTGCCTGGCTCCCATGGCTAAGGCTCTGAACGATTATGCTCCCATCCAGAGCGGTATCATGACCACCGTTCATGCTTA
>JAZSRD010000058.1:0-59446 GCA_045538295.1 Eubacteriales bacterium | reverse complement strand
GGAGGCCAAGCGGGCTTAGGAAGACAATGACTAGACCCAACTCCTTGGCCCACAGAACGACATGGCTACGATCCGACTTTGCAATTTTGGGAGAGATCTGCTATGCTATAAGGTAGAAGCCACTTCGGAATACAGGAAATTGGGGTGAAAGTCCCCGGCGATCCCGTCGCCGTGATCGGCAAAGGCAGAACCATGCGCCGTTGCCGTAAGTCGGAATACTGGGTGCCGAAGAGCATGTTCCGCCGCCACGAGGTATGGACCTTTTTGCTTTTGCTTTTGGGCAGAAAAGGCAAGGGCAAAAAGAGGGTGCGGAGCAGAGCGGGTTTTAAAAATTTAATAAGGAGAAAGAAACCATGAAAAAACAAAAATGGCCAATTATAATTGGCGCAATTGTGTTGGTTGCCCTGTTGGTGGGCGCTGTGTTTCTTTGGAAGGGCTTATCTGCCAAGCCCCAAGAGGGAAGCAAAGCGATCACATTTGAGGTGGTGCAGAAAGACGGCACCGCCGAGGAATATCCCATCTCCACCCAAAAAGAGTACCTTGCAGATGCTCTGGTGGAGGAAGGGCTGGTGGAATACGCCGAAGATGGAATGTATACCACCATTGCGGGCATAACCGCCGATTGGAGCAAAGACGAAGGATGGTGGAATATCAGCAAGGAGGGCGTACCCCTTACTGTGGGCATGAACGAGCAGGTGATCGCCGATGGAGAACACTACGAAGCAACCTACACCATCGGGTATTAATCTGCGGGAGCTTACCGCCCTGGCGGTGTTTGCCGCACTGATGATTGCTCTGCAGGTGGCTCTTTCCGGTCTGCCCAATATCGAACTTGTGACCCTTTTTATCATCCTTGCCACGGTGCACCTGGGCAAAAACGCTCTCCTTTCAGTGGGGGTTTTTGTGCTGGTGGAGGGTCTTATTTACGGATTTGGCATCTGGTGGTTTAACTATTTGTATATATGGCCGTTTTTAGTACTGGTCGTATTACTGTTGCGCCGATGGAGCCACCCCATCCTATGGGTGGTGGTGGCAGGGATCTATGGGCTGCTCTTTGGCACCCTGTGCTCCCTCCCCTATTTTATTACCGGGGGCTGGGGCGCCGGGGTGGGCTATATAATCGGCGGCATCCCCTACGATCTTTCCCACTGCATGGGCAACATTCTATCCGTAGCGCTGCTGTACTATCCTTTGGATCTTGTGCTGCGCAAGGTGCTTGCGCCTTGCGCAGCGAGATGAATTCCGCAAGGAATTTATCTCATATCGCATGAGCGCTTGGTGCTCATATATCGCATTTGCCCCAAGGCAAATATATCGAGTTGAGCACCGCTCAACATATCGGCAAAAAACAGCTCTGTGCAAACGCCGAGCATTGATAAGGCAGTTTTTCTTTAAAAAGTAAACTTTTGGCGCCATAATGTGTCAAACCCCACTGATATGCGACAGCATTATCGGTGGGGTTTTCCTTTTCTTGCATCCAAAATTTCACTTTTTAAAGTGCTTCGCAGTTTCGTAGGGAAGCAAAATTCTTTGTGTTGAAGCCAAAAATGCAGCAAGGCTGACGCCTTGCGAGGCTTTTGGCGATTAGACAGAGGATTTTGCCCCGAGAAACAAATACTGCCTTATCAATGCTCGGCGAAAGCACAGAGCTGTTTTTTATAATGTTTTTAAAATCTCTTTCAGCAATCCCCAAGTTCTTTCGATAGAAGATACCGAGATCCGCTCCCGGGGGGTATGAATATCTTTCATATCCGGCCCCATGGATACGCACTCCAGCCCGGGCAGCTTTTCCGAAAGGAGGCCGCATTCCAGCCCCGCATGGAGGGCGATGACCGCCATTTCCTTTTTATAAAGCTTCTTATAGCAGCCGCACACCACCTCTTGCAGGGAGGAATTGGCGCAATATTCCCAGGCGGGATAGCCCGCCTCTACCTCTACCACTGCGCCGTAACGCTCCATCAGTTCCTGTACCTGCCGGGTAAGATCATCCCGCAGGGCATTTTTCATGCTCCGCAGAGAGGTTAAGATCAGCAAAAGATCCTGCTCTGTTTTCACAATGCCGCAGTTCAAAGAGGTTTCCACCAACCCCTCGATCTCCCCGCTCCAGGCCTGCACCCCATCGGGCAGGGCTTGAAGCAAGCCGATGGCGGCATCGGAGCACTCTTTGGTGAGCATTTTAGTGGAAGTGGCAGTGGTTACGGTAACGGTGATCTGAGGATCCCGCTCCCCATATTCCCGGCGAAACAGTTGGGTGAGCGCCCCGCTATCCACCGGGCTATCCATGGCAACCATAGCAGATGCCGCACGGGGAATGGCGTTGGCTTTCAAGCCCCCCTCCATTTGGATCAGCCGGCAGGGCAAGCCGGATAAAATTTTACCTAATATCTTATTGGCGTTGGCTCTGCCCCGATGGATCTCGGCACCGCTGTGCCCGCCCTGCAAGCCATCCACCTTAATTTCATACACCGGACTGCTGCAAGGCTCCCATTTCAGGGGCAGCCGCCCCTCCACATTTCTGCCGCCGGCGGCAGAAACGATCAACTGACCCTCTTCCTCGGAATCCAGGTTCAAAAGCTTTCTGCCGGTGATCCAGGCGGGATCAAACCCTTCGGCGCCGTACATTCCCGTTTCCTCGTCCACCGTAAAGAACAGTTCCAGGGCGGGGTGGGCGGTCTTTTCCTCCAGCAATGCCAGGGCATAGGCAATGGCAATGCCATCGTCTGCCCCCAGGGTGGTATCGGTAGCCATTAGCCAATCTCCCTCCCGGCGAAGTTTTAATCCGTCGGTCTCAAAATTGTGGGTGCTTTCCGGCTCCTTTTCGCACACCATATCCAAGTGCCCCTGGATCACCACAGTGGGATGCTCCTCATAGCCCTTGGCGGCAGGAACCCGGATCAGCACGTTGTTCCAATCGTCCTGCAGGGCTTCAAAGCCCCGGTCGGCGGCGTATTTTACACAATAATCGCTTATTGCCTTGGTGTTCCCCGAACCGTGGGGAATGGCACATAACGCTTCAAAGATCTTCATTACTTTTTTCATTAAATTTACCTCTCATCAAAATGCTTAGCAGCAATAATCCTATACCCAACACACAAAGGGCGGCGGGCAGCCCCAACTGCCGGGAAACAAAACTCCAAAAAAGAGCGCCCACCGGCATGGCGCCCACCGTTACTACGGTGTAAAGCCCCATCACTGCGGTGATCTCCTCTGCCGCCGCCTGCTTAGACAAGCGAAAAACAGCGGTGGAAAAGAACCAAAAATCAAAGGCACCGTAAAGCAAGATACAGCCGCCCCGCAGCCAAATGCCCGGCAAAAAGGCAAGGGCGATATTGAGTGCGCCCATTCCCGGCAACACCTTTTCCGGCGGGGGTTGCTTCTTTACCTTTGATTTTACCCAAAAGCCCAGCAAAGCGCCCACGCCCAAAAGCCCCAGTGCCACCCCATAGGAGGCGCTGCCTAACCCTGCATCCTTAACCAACGAAACAAAGGTCACATTATAATTGACCCCCAAAAAGGAGACCCCAAAGATCAGCCCCAACCGGGGAAGCCAACGGCGCAAGACGATCTTACGGCTGTTTTTCGGCTGGGGGATCTTTAAAAAGCATAGCAGAATAACGGATGGCACAAAGGAAACAAAGTTCACAAAGAACGGCACTGCCGCCCCGAACCTTGCATAAAGCAACCCCCCCAGCACCGGACCCAAGCCCCGGGCGGTATAGGTGACCGCCGTTAGCAGAGCGGTGCCCTTGGAAAGTTCCTTTGCCAAGCGGCGGGGCAGGCTTTGGTAAATGGGGGTTTGAAAGGCACGCACAACACCCCACACGCCACCGAACCCCAGCAAAAAGGGAAAGGAGATCCACTTATAGACTGCCGCCAGCCACAGCACCAGGGAAAGCCCTGCCAATGCGGTTTCGCTGGCCACCAGCCATCCCTTTTGGGGGCGGCGATCCAGCCAGCGGCCAAAGGGATAAGAAAGGAGCGCCACCGGCAGGTAGCAGGCGATCATATAAGCAGAAAGGCTGTAAAGCCCGCCCCCCAGCTCTGCCGCCACCCAGGATAATACCAGGGTCTGCACATAGCCGCCCAAGAGGGAACAGCCTTGGGCTATTAACAATAATGTAAACATCTGCCATACCTCCCGATAGGTTTAATATGGCAGTTTTTTCTTAATCTATACGGCCGGTGAGTTCACCCTCCCGTTTCAGGACGCCGAAATCTTGCTGGCGCAGGGCTTCATAGGCGATGATCGCCACCGAATTGGAAAGGTTCAAGCTCCGGGCTTCCCCGATCATGGGAATGCGGATGCATTCCTCCGGATGCTGCTTTAAGATCCTCTCCGGAAGACCACGGGTTTCTTTACCAAAGATAAAATAAAGATCCTCTTCTATGCTACGATAATCCACATCGCTATATGTGTGTTTTCCCTTGGTGGTACAATAAAATTTTTTGCCCTGCCCGGCGGTGGCGGCTTCAAACTCCTCAAAGCTTTTATGTACCGTAAGGTTCAGGTATTGCCAATAATCCAGCCCTGCACGGCGCACCGCCTTTTCGTCGATGCGAAAGCCCAGAGGCTCCACCAAATGAAGGGCACAGCCGGTGGCGGCGCAGGTGCGGGAGATATTGCCGGTATTTTGGGGGATTTCCGGCTCCACTAATACAATATGGATCATGTTGTCACTTCCTTTTAGAATGAATATCATTTTATCATAATAGGAAAAATTTTTCAATCATATAATGAATTTAGCACACCTTGTCAAGAATAATGAGAAAGGAGTGATGCAACATGGAACGATTTTCAAAATTGGCAGCCCATGCTCTGGAGCGGAGCCTGAACCTTGCCGAAGAGCTGGGGCACACCTATTTGGGAAGTGAGCATTTATTGTTTGGATTACTAAAGGAAACCGAGGGGATCGCCTCCCGCCTGCTGATCTCCAAGGGGATCACCCCCGATAAGATCGCCAAAAAAATGGAGCAACTCATTGGCACCGGCACCCCAACCCTGCTCTCCATCAACGATATGACCCCCCGGCTGGAGCAGATCATTACCCGTGCCGGGGGCATTGCCCACCGCAACGGTTTTTCGGTGGTGGGCACCGACCATCTCCTTGCCGCCCTGTGCCAAACACCCGAGGCTATGGGTCACCGACTGCTCACCGATGCGGGGGGCGACCCCAAAAAAATAGAGGCGATGCTCCGGGAACGAATGGGGATGACCGATCTGCCCCTGCAAACGGAAAAAAACAAGCCCCGCACCGGCAAAAACACCGCCAAATTTGCGGTAAACCTAACCAAAGAGGGGGTGCTGGGCAAGACCCATCCCCTGATCGGGCGGGAGCGGGAACTGGAAGCCCTTATGAGTATTTTGGTGCGCCAAAGTAAGAATAACCCCTGCCTGATCGGAGAACCGGGGGTGGGCAAAACAGTGATTGTGGAGGGGCTGGCAGAGCGGATCGTAACCGGGCAGGTACCCGCCGCCCTAAAGGATGTACAGATCCACATGCTGGATCTTACCGCCATGATCGCCGGCACCAAATACCGGGGAGAATTTGAAGAACGGCTGCGGGCACTGCTGGACGAGGCGGAAAAGGACCCCAACGTGGTGCTGTTTATCGACGAAATGCACATTTTAGTGGGCGCCGGCGCCGCCGAGGGTGCTATTGATGCCGCCAATATTTTAAAGCCTGCCCTGGCACGGGGGCGGATCAAAGTGATCGGCGCTACCACCTTAGAGGAATATCGCAAGCATATTGAAAAGGACGGTGCCCTGGAGCGCCGGTTCGCTCCCATTATGGTGGAAGAGCCCACCGAGGAGCAGACCCTGGAGATCCTAAAGGGGCTTCGCCCCGCCTTGGAACAGCACCACGGCATCCGCCTTCCCGATGAGACCCTTACCGCCGCCATTCGCCTATCCCAACGGTACATGGGGGATCGCTTTTTACCGGATAAAGCCATCGATCTATTGGACGAAGCCGGCGCCCGGCAACAGCTTCAAGCCTATACCCACAGCACCCGAGATCACCGAGCACGCATACGGCAAAAGCAGCTGGAACTGGATCGCAAGCTGCAAGCCAAGGATTTTGCGGGGGCATTGCAGCTGCGGGAAGAGATCGCACAGCTCAAGATCCTGCAGGAGCACAACGACCGCCCTGCCCCCGGCACCGTTACCCCCGCTCAACTGGCGGCGTTGGTGGGAGAAAAAACCGGCATTCCCCTAAAGGCCGACGACCCGGAGGGCAACCGCCTTTATCAAGGCTTGGAAGAAAAGATCTGCCGGCAACTGATCGGGCAAGAGCAAGCAGTACACACCCTTTGCGCCGCCCTGCTGCGGAGCAAAACCGGCGTATGCGACCCCCGCAAGCCTGCCTGTACCCTTCTTTTTTGCGGTCCCACCGGGGTAGGCAAGACCCGCCTTGCCCGGCTCTTGGCAAAGGAACTTTTTGGCAATGAGGATACCCTGATCAAATACGATATGGGGGAATATATGGAGCCCCACTCCATCTCCCGCCTTATTGGCTCCCCGCCGGGTTATATTGGCTTTGATCAGGGCGGAGGCTTGGTGAGCAAGGTGCGCAACCGCCCCTACTCTATTATTTTATTGGATGAGATCGAAAAAGCCCATCCGGACGTATTAAACATTCTCTTGGGGGTATTCGACGAGGGTAAACTCACCGACGGTCAAGGAAAAACCGCCGATTTTCGCAACACCATTATTATTTTAACCTCCAATTTAGGCACCGCCGCCCTGCAAGAGGATCCCTTGGGCTTTGGAGAGGGGACCACCGCCGATCCCCAAAAGACGGTGCAACGGGCGGTGACCAAAGCCTTTCGCCCGGAGTTTGTAAACCGGCTGGACGAGATCGTGGTTTTTTCTCCCCTGGAACTGCCCCATCTGGAGCAGATCGCCGCCCTGGAACTAAAAGAATTGGAGCAACGGCTGGCACAGCAAGGGCATCGGGTGCAATTTGCTCCCCAAGTGGCCCTTGAAGCCGCCGCCCGAGGGCGCGACCGCCGCTACGGTGCCCGCTCAGTGCACCGCTTGATTGAAAAGGAAATCGGCAGCCGCTTGGCAGAGCAGATCGTGGCAGGCACCCTGCCAAACGATACGCTTCCTGTTGAATTACTTTTTTCCGCAGAGCAGTTGACTTCCCTTTCATAAACCATTAAAATAAAGGAGAACTAAATTTTTGGGAGAATGTTTATGAAGTTAAATTACAAACGCACCGTTTTGATCGGGCTGGCATTTATGTCCATCTCCGGCTTTTGGCAGTTATACAACAACGCCGTGCCCCTGATGCTAAAGGAAACCTTTGGCGTAACCGACGACATCAGCGGCTACGTTATGGCAGCAGATAATGTGCTGGCCGTGTTCCTGCTGCCCTTGTTCGGCGCTATTTCCGATAAAGTACGCACCCCCTTTGGCAAGCGCAAGCCCTTTATTATTATCGGTTCTCTGCTGGCGGCGGCACTCATGCTGCTGATCCCCTTTGCCAACAACACCAAAAACCTGCCCCTGTTTGTGGGTGTTTTGGCGGTGCTTTTGTTGGTGATGGCATCCTACCGCTCCCCCGCCGTGGCACTGATGCCGGATGTAACCCCCAAGCCTCTGCGCAGTAAGGGCAATGCGGTAATCAACCTGATGGGCTCCCTGGGCGGTATTCTTACCTACCTGACCATCTCTATGTTTATTAAAGATAATTCCATGGGGAATTACACCATCGTGTTCTCCATTGTGGCATCCTTTATGGTGGCGTGCGCCATCATTTTGGGTCTGACCATTCGGGAAAATAAACTGGTGGCAGAGATGCCCCCCGAGCCGGAAGAGAAAACCGAAACCGGCGAAAAGAAGCCCATGCCCAAAGAGGTAAAAAAGAGCCTGATCCTGATCCTGCTTTCCGTTTCCTTTTGGTTTATGGCGTATAACGCAGTGGAAACCGCCTACTCCCGCTATGTGCAGGACGTGTGGGGCAAAAGCCAAAGCGTAGGCGCCACCATGATGATCATTGCCATGCTGGTGGCCACCGCCAGCTACCTGCCTGTGGGCGCCATCTCCGCCAAGATCGGCAGAAAAAAGGTGATCTTGGGGGGCGTGACCCTGCTGGCAATCGCCTTTTTGACCGGCTTTATTCTGCCCGGCTACAGTATTGTGGCATACCTCATTATGGCGGTGATCGGCATTGGCTGGGCTGCCATTAACGTAAACTCCTACCCCATGGTGGTGGAGATGAGCAAGGGCAGTGATGTGGGGAAATACACCGGTCTTTACTATACCTTCTCCATGTCGGCGCAGATTCTGACCCCCATCCTCTCCGGCTATCTGTTTGCTTACCTGCCCTGGGGCTACCGGGTGATGTTCCCCTATGCATTGATCTTCTCTGCTTTGGCGTTCACCACCATGTTCTTTGTGAAGCACGGAGATAACCGTCCCGACGCGCCCCAAAGCGCGCTGGAAATTTTTGACGTAGAGGATTAAGGATGAAATTGCTTTTGATCTTATTGATTATACTGGCAGTGGCGGGGGCAGTGTGGCTGTTTATGATCGCCCCCCGCCTAAACAGCCCTGCTTTGTTGCAGCAACTTAAAAAATACCGCTACGCCCATCGGGGTCTGCACAACATCAAGGCCGGGGTGCCGGAAAATTCCCTCCTTGCCTTTCGCCTTGCCATGGAGCAGGGCTACGGCATGGAGCTGGATGTGCACCTAAGCCAAGACGGCAAACTGGTGGTGGAGCACGATGATTCCCTGCGGCGCACCTGCGGCGTAGAGGGAACCATTGAGCAAAGCACTTGGGACACCTTAAAGACACTGCGGCTGGAGGGAACCCAGGAGCACCTGCCCCTTTTGGAAGAGGTGTTCGACCTGGTGCAGGGCAAGGTTCCCCTGCTTATTGAGCTGAAGGTGGTGGGCGGCAACTACAACGCCCTGAGCAAGGCAGTTTACGAAGCGCTGACCCATTATAGCGGCGCCTATTGCGTGGAATCCTTTGATCCCCGAGCAATCCAGTGGTTTTGCAAAAACGCACCCCGGGTGGTGCGGGGGCAGTTGGCCGGTTACCTGCGTAAAAGCGGCACCAAAATTTCGCCGGTGCTGGATTTTGCCATTCGCAACCTGCTGATCCACCTGCTCTCCCGCCCGGATTTTGTTGCCTACCATTATAAGGATCATAAAAACATCTCCCTGCGGATCTGCCGCTCTCTTTTTGGCGTCCCGGTCTTTTTCTGGACCGTTAAATCCGTGGAGGGGGAAAACCTCACAGCAAATTATAAAGCATCTGCCATTTTTGAAACCTTTGAATGATTAACGGGGCTGTAAAAAATCTTAAGATTTTTTACCGCCTCGTTTATTCTGCCATCATTCTAATATCTACTATCCTCTTTTCTTTCTTTTCTGCAAGGTCTTTAAACTTTGATGCACCGCCAAAAGTATGCTTAACATAAACAACCACATAATCCGATCTTTCAATCATCCATTCATTTTGTTTAATAATGGCATATTTAGGTGGCGTGTTTTCAAGTCCGTCCGGAAAAATCGTATCAGAATAATCCTCCTCTCTATAATCATTCTTTTCGCCCGGCATATAAGCAAGAACTACTGCATAATTGATATGGGGATATTCCTCTTTTAATCTTTTTAAATTTCTTCTAACCATATAATCAAAGGTTCCGTGATTTCCCACATAAAATAAATCAACCTTTTCCTTTTGGATTAAATTCAACAAAACTCGCCGTAAAAGCGGCTCTATTTCTCCGGGTGTATCTCTATGTCCAAAAAATGTACAAGTCATAAAATCACCTTTTGCCAAAGATTTAGTGTACTTAAATTAAGTATACTAACAACATTGTACCACAAAATAATCTTAAAATATACTTAAATTAAGATTAAAGGTGATAACATGAGAAACAAGAACAACAAACATTTGGGTATTGAAGTCGACCCGGAATTACATGGGAAGCTACATTACATTGCGAAATATGAGGGTCGCTCAGCAAATGGGCAGATTTTATATTTAATTCGTCAATGTATTCGAAATTTTGAAGAGAAAAACGGCGAAATTGATTTGAAGAAATAAAAACCGGAGTCAATGGTTGATCATTGGCTCCGGTTATATTTATCTTGCATAAATTGTCGTAATGTGATAAAATAATCAACGGAATAAGGTGGACCTACAACGGTAGGCGGTTGCCCTCTCACAAAATGGAGGGCGCTTTTCCCTCCTGAAAGGAGGGCGGTGCTTATGGTTACTTATGAAACGATGTTTCTTTTTGGAACGTTAATCGTGGCAATCATCGCACTTGTTGTCGATATAATGACAAAAAAGAAATAACCGCCCTGTCTCCAAACTAAGCGGTTATTTCTTAACAAAGTTTGGGCGAACCGTCTATCGGTTTGCCTTATTCTATTTTTAATATACCACACCCTGTGGTTTGTGTCAATGGTTTTCTTAGAGATGTGTCAAAATGGATACAGATCTTGTTCAAAAGATCCGAAGGCGTATGTGATACGCCGAGCGTTGGAATCGGCGGAAAATGTGCCATTTTTATGCATCGTCCCCCCATTGGCGTAAGGGATTGCCCTCTTCGTCGGTTTTAATATCCCCCACCAAAATCAGCACGCCC
This sequence comes from Eubacteriales bacterium, assembly GCA_045538295.1. GTDB lineage: Bacteria > Bacillota > Clostridia > Oscillospirales > QAKW01 > QAKW01. Next base: position 48,833 of record JAZSRD010000058.1, on the reverse strand, counting down.
TCAATAAAGCCCCAAAGCCCGGCAAGAAGGGCACCGGCAAAGCCGGGAAGCACGTTGAGCATCACCAGGCAGTAGGCGGCAAGGGCAACGGCGATCTGACCCAGACCTTTGCCCACGTTGCCCAGGTAGAAGCTATGCACACCAAAGGCACCCATCACGATGCCGAAGATGGCTGCCGCATAGCGAGAGCAGGAACGGGGCGGTTTGGACTGCACCATTACCGAGGGAACCACCGCATGGCCGCAGTGAACACAATAGGCAGAGCCGGGCACCAATTTTTCGCCGCAGGCATCACAATGGTTGGCACCCACGCCAACAGGGCACCCGCAAACGGTGCAGGCCACTGCCCCTTCTATTAATTGTTTACCGCAGTTTTTGCAATAACTCATGGTAATATTTCTCCTTTAATATACTATATTCCATATTTTAACACGGCTATTGCTGTTTTTCAAGGAAACAATATGTAAACGTTTCGTAAACACGGATTGCTTTTCCGGCAAAAAAGTGTTAAAATGAAAAAAATCTATAAAACGGAGATCGGTTATGAAATATACCATTTTACCTTGGATGGATGCGCTTTCTGCCGGGCATATCGTTCCGGTGGTGCTGGCACTTTTGGCGGCATACTGCATCTTTGAATTCTTTTTTAAGCGGCACAACATCACCATGCGGCGGGGCACCCTTGCCCTAATCACCAACACCGTATGGCCGCTGCTGCTGAATTTATGCTTTTTTACCCTGCTCTTTTGGCAGTGGGCATTTGTGCTCTCTATCGTTATGGGGGGCGTATTTATTGCCATTATGCGCAACGAACTGAAGGTTGCCTATCAAGACGAGCTGGAGGGCTTTCGGGGGCTCAGCCCGGAGATCCGCCATATCCGGGCAGAGGCTTTTGCCGATCTTACCATTGAGGAGCAGATGGCATATAAAAAAACAGTAAAACCCCATAAATTCTTTTGGTGGTGCTGGCTGCCCCTGGTGGTGGTCCTGCCCTTTTTACTGGTACTCCTTTTAGAGCAACTGGGCGTGGGCGACTACCTTTTCCAAGTGGTTTACTTTAATTAAATATAAAAGCGACCCTTAACGGGTCGCTTTTATACCTTATTATTAGTTTTGCACTAATTATAAATTACTTATTATAAAATAAATTCTTTTTTGCGGTCTACGCTAATATACGGGTTACAGGCTTTGCTCTGCCTTCTCAACCAATTTCTTGGTCATCTGGCCGCCGATATGACCGGCCTGAGCGGAAGTCAGATCACCGTTATAGCCCTGCTTCAGGTCCACACCGATCTCACGGGCAACCTCAAACTTCATCTTATCAAGACCAGCTTTAGCATTGCTCTTAACAGAATTATCCATTTCACTTGCACCTCCTTGTTAAATTTATAAAGCCATTTTTTGCTTTACAATAAGTATTGTGGGTAAAATGAAATGAAAAATTCATGTAAAATTTGTCAATTAAAAATCATACCATCCGCTTCAAAAAGCGCTTGCACTTTTTGGCGTATGCCCCGGTTATAATTTTCTTTAAGGGCGGGATCATATTGCAAGATCCGCTTGGCACAGCGGTTGGAAAGGGTTAGCAGTTCCAGATCCTGGGAGCAATCGGCGATCTGCATTTTCGGCAAACCGTGCTGCATATTGCCAAAAAAGTCGCCGGGACCCCGCAATTCCAGATCCTTTTGGGAAATGGCAAAGCCATCGGTGGTGGAACAGAAATATTCCAGCCGCTCCCGGGTTTTTTCGGCTTGGTGATCGCTCACCAGCACACAGTAAGACTGGCGATCGCCTCTGCCTACCCGCCCCCGCAGCTGATGCAGCTGGGAAAGCCCGAACCGCTCCGCATTCATTAAGATCATCAGGGTGGCGGCGGGCACATTAATGCCCACTTCAATTACGGTGGTGGAAACTAAAATTTTGGTTTGCCCTGCCACAAAACTTGCCATGGCGGCATCCTTTTGGGCGGCTTTCATTTTGCCGTGGATCATATCCACCTGCTCCCCATACCGCTCCCGCAGTTCCTCAAAGAGGGCTTCGGCGCTTTTTAGGTCGGTATCCTCATTTTCTTCCACCAAGGGGCACACCGTATACACCTGGCCGCCCTCGGCGATCTGCTTTTCGATAAATCCTTTCAACCGCTCCATATACGAGGACTCCACCAGCAGGGTTTTTACCGGCTTTCTGCCGGCGGGCAACCCCTCCAGCACCGAAAGATCCAGGTCACCCCACACCATCAGTGCCATGGTACGGGGAATGGGGGTGGCAGACATTACCAAAATATGGGGCTTTTTACCCTTTGATGCCAGGGTTGCCCGCTGGCGCACCCCAAAGCGGTGCTGTTCATCGGCAACCACCAGCCCTAAATTTTGAAACTGCACCTGCTCCTGAAGCAGAGCATGGGTGCCCACCACCAGGCGGATTTCTCCCTTTTCCAAGGCGGCGTAAGCTTGCTTTTTCTCTTTTTGGGTCATGGATCCCACCAAAAGTGCGGTGGAATAACCCAGTTTTTCAAAAAGCGGGCGGAAATATTCCCCATGCTGGCGGGCTAAAATTTCGGTGGGTGCCATAATTGCCACCTGATAGCCTGCGGAAAGGGCGGCATACACTGCCTCCCCTGCCACATAAGTCTTACCACTGCCCACATCTCCTTGGAGCAATCGGTTCATGGCAAAATCGCCTTGCATATCCCCAAGGATCTCTGCCACTGCCTGCTGTTGGGAGGGGGTGGGGGTAAAGGGCTGCAAATTTAAAAAATCTTTTTTGAAGCCTGCCACCGGATAGCGGTTTTGATCCTTTTCCCGGTGGGAGTATAGCCCCAGCCCTAATTGAAAATACAAAAGTTCCTCAAAGATCAGCCGCCGCCTGCCCCGGGCTACCGCCCGCTGATCGGCAGGGAAATGCACCGCCTCCAGCGCCTCGCTCATTTCTGCCAGCTGATATTTTTCCCGCAGTTTTTCCGGCAGGGGATCTTTTAAACTACCTTTTACTTTATCAAAAGCGGCTTTCACAAAGCGGCGCATCTGGGGCTGATTCAGCCCGGCGGTAAGGGGATAAATGGGATAGATCCCCGGCGCCTTGCCGTCCTTTAATTCCTCTGCCTGGGGGGATACCATATTCAGCATCATTTTAGGGTCTAATCTGCCGTAAAAATTAAAGATCTTACCCTCTTTTAGTTTATCCTTAATATAGGGATTATTAAAATAGGTAAGGGTGACCATGCCGGTGCGATCCCCCACCAAAAAGGTGGTCATGATCCTGCCGCCGCTGATCCGCCGCTCTTTGGGGCGCTCCATTACGGCGGCAACAATGCTCACCTGCTCACCCCGATACATGGCAAGTTCCTCAATGGGCACCACCAAGGAACGGTCCTCATAGCGGCGGGGGTAGAGCGCCAGCAGATCCTCCAGGGTGCGAACCCCTAATTTTTCCAAAAGGGCTGCCCGTGCTTTTCCCACGCCGGGCAAGGTTGTTACCGGAATTCCCACAGGGCATCCCTCCTTTCTTTTTTATTTTATATGAAAAGTTTAATTTTTTCAATTAAATCTTGTCTTCTAATTTATTTTCAAGTAGAATAGGATATAAGGAAGTGAAAAATCATGAAAACCATGTTAGTTACCGGCGGCACCGGCGCCATTGGCAGCATGACCGCCTACTGGGGCGTGCGCCAGGGCTGGCAGGTACTGCTTGCCTACCGGCAAAACGAGGAGGCCGCCCAAAATTTAAAGGAAGATCTGGAAAAATTAGGGGGCACTGTGCACCTTTTTAAAGGGGATCTGACCCATGGTTCAGCTCGGCAACGGCTGGCAGATGAGGTTACCGCCAAATGGGGGGCCGTGGATCTGCTGGTCAATAATTTTGGCGTTGCCCGCTACACCCCCTTTACCGATGAGAGCGACGACACTATTTTGCAAAACCTGCAAACCAATCTATTCTCCCACATGGCGCTTACCCGCCTGCTACTACCGGGGATGCTCCGGCGGAAAAAGGGGTCTATTATCAATATCTCCTCTGTTTGGGGGCAGACCGGCGGCTCCTGCGAGGTAACCTATTCCGCCGCCAAGGCGGGACTGATTGGGTTTACCAAGGCCCTGGCAAAGGAAGTGGCACCCAGCGGCATCACCGTAAACTGCGTAGCGCCGGGCTGTGTGGAAAGCAAGATGCTCCAAGGGCTGGATCCGGATGCTCTAAAGGAAAAGATCCCCACCGGCTCCCTTTGCTCCGGGCTGGATGTGGCAAAATGCATTCTCTTTTTGGCAGAGCAGGAGCAGATCACCGGGCAGGTGCTGGCACCCAATGGTGGTATGTATATTTAAATAGAAAAGGGTTGTAAAAAATTCTCCGGATTTTTTACAGCCCTTTTTTACATCCCCCTTTTGAGGTGAAATATGGAATTATTAGAGAAAATAGCCTCCCTTTTATGGGGACCATGGATGCTGGCGCTGATCTTAGGCACCGGCATTTACCTGACCGTGGGCACCCGCTGGCTTTCGGTGCGGGGGTTACACCGTGCCTTTCAGGCGGCACTGAAAAAGGAGCCCGGCGCTCAGGGCAATGTTTCCGGATTCGGCGCCCTTTGCACCTCCCTTGCCGCCACCTTGGGCACCGGCAACATTATCGGCGTTGCCACCGCCATAACCGCCGGAGGGCCGGGGGCATTATTTTGGATGCAGTTGGCAGCCTTTTTCGGCATGGCAACAAAATATGCAGAAGGCTTTTTGGCGGTAAAGTACCGCCGCCGTGGCAAGGACGGCAAATTTTTAGGAGGGCCCTTTCTTTATTTAGAGCTGGGGTTACAAAAGCCCTTTTTAGCCAGAGTTTTTGCCGCCGCCTGCGTGATTACCTGCCTGATCAGCATGGGCACCACCTCCCAGATCAACGGCATGGTGATGGCGGCGGAGGATTTTTTTACCCCCAACGGAGGCAATATCGCTTTTTCGGTGGGCAGTCTTTCCATCTCCTGGCCGGCGCTGATCGCCGGCGGGCTTACCACCCTGCTGGTGGGGTTGGTGCTGGCAGGGGGTATTGAACGGATCGCCTCCGTTTCCACCTTATTGGTGCCCTTTATGGCAGCCCTTTATACCCTGCTGACCCTATGGCTATTGGCAATCAATTATCATAAACTGCCCGGTGCCACTGCATTGATCCTGCACAGTGCCTTTGCCCCCAAAGCCGCCTTGGGAGCGGCGGCGGGGATCACCTTTCAAAAGGCCATGCGTTACGGCTTGGGGCGGGGGATCTTTTCCAACGAAGCGGGCATGGGCTCCGACCCCATTGCCGCTGCTGCCGCCCGTACCAACAGCCCGGCTCGACAGGGAATGATCTCCATGTTGGGTCCCTTTTTGGATACGGTGATCATGTGCACCCTCACCGGCTATGCGGTGGTGGTAACCGGAGCCTGGCAGGCACCGGAACTGAACGGTGCCGGTATTACCCTTTATGCCCTGGAGCAGCTGCCCCTGCCAAAGGAACTACTTTCCTTTTTATATATGATCTGCCTGTTTTTCTTTGGCTTTGCCTCTATTATTGGATGGAGCTTTTATGGGGAGCAAAGTTTAAGGTACCTGCTCCCCTGCCACGGAAGCTGTGTAACTTGGTTTCGGGCGGCTTTTTTGGTGGTGCTGTTTTTAGGGAGCTTTCTTTCTGCAGATGCAGTGTGGACCATTGCCGATATTTTTTGCGCCCTGATGGCAATTCCCAACCTGATCGGATTGATCGGTCTTGCAAACCAAGTATTTACCGGAGAAAAACTGCCAAAAAAGGTACAATCTAAAAAGGCACAATAAAAATAAAGGGAAAGAGCAGATACTCTTTCCCTTGTTTTTTAAAATGATATATTTTGCAAAATGCAAAATATGAAATAAAATAGATCCCTCATACGCCTTGGCGTATTTCATAAATCCTGCAAGGGATTTATTTCATTGTGGTGTCCTTTCAGGACACCACATACATCCGGCCCATTACGGTTACCACCTCATTACGGGTGATCACATCGTTGGGCTTTAAGCCGGCGCCATCCCCTTGCAGAATACCCTCTGCAACGGCAATATACATATAGGGCTTTGCCCAATCGCCAACCTCGGCGATATCGGCAAATTTCTTTTCTTCCACAACCCCGTCCACATATTCCTGATTGATCTTATAAATATCTTCTATATTCTGATCTGTCATATAACCCACTGCGGAAAGGTATACCTTCACAAATTCGCTGCGGGTGGCGGTATCGGCGCCCTTGAATTGGTAGCCGGTGATCTCTTTTTGTTTGTTTTCAATGGGATAGCCCTCTACCAAGCCGGTGCGAACAGCGGCTTTTACATAATTGGCTGCCCAATCTACGATCTCATCTTCAAAGGACAACTTCACATTCTTATAAAGATCCTTATTCACCCCGGTGAGGCGCACCATCAGGGTTGCCATCTCATAGCGGGTAATATTTTTGGCGCCATTGAATTTGCCCTTTTCGTCGCCCCGGATGATACCGGTTTTGCTCTTTACAAAATAATCCAGATATTGCTGTGCCCAAGAGGCAGCTTTATCCTTGATCTTAACGGTTTGATCGCAGTAGATAAGAATTTCGTACTCATAATAATCCTCGCCCAGAGTTGCGGTGGCATAAAGGCGGGTGATCTGGGTTTCCGGCTTAATGATCATTTCGCTATCTGCCAAAAGGGTATGTTCTTTATCTCCATAGATCTTTACAGTATAGTTTTTAAGACCGATGGCCTTAAAGTTATATTCTTTGGTGCCGGCAGGGAGCTCTACTTCGATACTGCTATCGTACTCGGTAAAGGGCTTTGCGCCGGTAATACCGATAATGCCGTTATCTACCATGGGGAGCACAGAGGCGGCACTTGCCACCACTGTGGTGGCAGAAATTAGCAGCAGAACTGCCAGCACCACGCTGCATACACGTACAAAACTTTTCTTCATTTTAAATTCCTCCTTGAGTGAATTAAAGTCTATTTCATTATAACAGAGGCCTTACCATATAAATAGTGCCTCATGTGGCGGTTTTTAAACACTATGTGACTAAAGCAAACACAAATAATCCGAACCTGCCTAAAATGGCAGAATTTCAGCGCTTTTCGTCTTATCGAAGGTTTGTAGGCGTCAGCCTTACAAACTTCTCTGCACCAAAAATCATCTGAAATTCTGCGTATTTTAAGGTCGAAGAATTTTAAGGGTGCGGATTTTTGAGTTTGCAAGGCACAAAACGCAGTCAATACTGTCGTATTGGCGAGTATTTTAACATAGCAAAGGCGAAAATCCGCCCCTTAAAATCAGGTTTGGATTATTCGTGTTTGCTTATTCCTCTGCAGGGGCTTCCGCTTCTGCCTCCGGCTCTTCTTCCTCCCGGGCGGCGCCGGCAATATCAATTACCTTAACGCCCTCGTCCAGGCGAACCACCCGCACACCCTGGGTGGAGCGGCTGAGCACCGAGATCTCCTCGATCTTGGTACGCATAATAATACCGCCGCTGGTAACCAAAAGAAGGTCCTCGCCCTCCTCTGCCATACGAATGGCAGCCACCTTACCGGTCTTTTCGGTAATATTATAATTGGAAATACCTTTACCGCCACGGCTTTGCAGGCGGTATTCCTCCACCTGGGTTCGTTTCCCGTAGCCGTTTTCGGTGATGGTGAGCAGTTGAGCGCCCTCCCGCTGGATGCACATACCAACCAGGTAATCCTCGTCGGCAATCCGAATGCCCCGCACGCCTCGGGTCACGCGGCCCATGGACCGCACATCCTCTTCCGCAAAGCGGATGGCTTTACCCTCGTGGGTGGCAAGCACAATATTATTGGTGCCATCGGTCAGGCTCACATCGATCAGATCATCGCCCTCATCCAGCAAAATGGCGATCACGCCGGTTTTGCGGATATTGGAATAGGCAGAAAGGGGCGTTTTCTTAACGGTACCGTTGCGGGTAGCCATAATAAGATAACCCTCTTGCTCAAAGTTTTCCACTCGGATCATGGCGTTCACCCGCTCCCCGCTCTGGAGGGGCAGCAAGTTCACCACGTTGGTGCCCTTGGCAATACGGGAACTTTCCGGCACCTCGTAGCCCTTTAATTTATATACACGACCCATGGTGGTAAAGAACAAAATAGTATCGTGGGTGGAGGCGGCAAAGAGATCCTTTACCACGTCCTCTTCCTTGGTCTTCATGCCGGTAATGCCTCTGCCGCCACGGTGCTGTGCTTTATAGGTACCCACCAACTGGCGCTTGATATAGCCGGCTTCGGTCATGGTAAAGATGCAATCCTCCACCGGGATCAGGTCTTCATCCTCCAGCCCGATCTCCCCGTGGCCGATCTCGGTGCGGCGGGCATCGCCGTACTTACGGGCGATCTCGGCAAGGTCGTCCTTAATGATACCGGCTACCCGTTCGTCGTGTGCCAGAATATCCTTCAGGTCGGCAATCTTGGCAGAAAGCTCTTTATACTCGTTTTCGATCTTTTCCCGCTCCAGCCCGGAGAGTTGACCCAAGCGCATTTCCACAATGGCCTGTGCCTGGATCTCGTCCAGATCAAAGCGTTCCATCAACCGCTCCTTGGCGTCGGCAATATGCTTACTGCCACGGATGATCTCGATCACTTCATCGATATGGTCGATGGCTTTGAGCAAGCCCTCTAAAATATGGGCTCTTGCCTCTGCCTTTTTGATCTCGAAAGCGGTGCGGCGGCGTACCACCTCTTTTTGATGGAGCAGGTATTGCTCCAGCATCTGCTTTAAGTTCAGGATCTTCGGCTCCCCGTTTACCAGCGCCAGCATAATGATGGAGCAGGTGGCCTGCATATCGGTATATTTATATAATTGGTTCAAAATAACCTGGGGATTAGCTTCCTTTTTCAGTTCCACCACAAAGCGTAGACCGTCTTTATCCGATTCGTCCCGAATATCGGAGATGCCGGGGATCCGATCGGTCTTTACCTCGTCGGCGATCTTTTCGATGAGGGCGGATTTGCGCACCATGTAGGGAATTTCGGTTACAACGATCTTATATCTGCCGTCTTTCCACTCCTCGATCTCGGCACGGGCACGCACATAGATCTTCCCTCTGCCGGTACGGTATGCCTGGCGGATGCCGCTTCTGCCCATAATGATGGCGCCGGTGGGAAAATCGGGGCCTTTGATGTACTCGGTGAGTTCGTCCACGTCCATTTCCGGATGATCCAGCAGGGCAACAGCACCGTCTACCACCTCCCGCAGATTGTGGGGAGGAATATCGGTTGCCATACCCACCGCAATACCGGAGGAACCGTTTACCAAAAGGTTGGGGTACCGGGCGGGGAGCACGTGGGGCTCTTTTCTTGTTTCGTTGAAGTTGGGATCCCAATCGATGGTATCCTTTTCGATGTCCCGCAGCATCTCGTTGGAGATCTTGCTCATTCTTGCCTCGGTATACCGATATGCAGCGGCGGGGTCGCCGTCGATGGCGCCGAAGTTTCCGTGTCCCTCTACCAAGGGGTACCGCAGGGAAAAACTTTGCGCCAGGCGCACCAGAGCATCGTAAACCGATGCGTCGCCGTGGGGATGGTACCGACCCAGCACGTCACCCACGCAGGTGGCGGATTTCCGGAAAGGCTTATCACTGGTCAGGTTATCCTCGTACATGGCGTAAAGGATGCGGCGGTGCACCGGCTTTAAGCCGTCCCGCACATCGGGCAGGGCACGACCTACGATTACCGACATGGCATAGTCGATATAGGAGGTCTTCATTTCTTTTTCCAGATCAACGGGCACGATGACCTGATTTTCGTAGCTGGATGTATCGTGTAATTCGTTTTTAGCCATTTTGAAGCACCTCCTTATACGTCAAGATTCATTACATACTTGGCGTTTTCTTCAATAAACGCCTTTCTGGGTTCTACCTTCTCGCCCATCAGGATAGAGAAGGTCTCATCGGCGGCAATAGCATCGCCTAGGGTAAACTGCTTTAAGGTACGGGTTTCGGGATCCATGGTGGTTGCCCACAGCTCGGCGGGGTCCATTTCACCAAGACCCTTATTCCGGCTGATCTCTACCTTACCCTTGCCGTCTTCTCCCCGCAGTTCTGCGGAGATCATATCCCTCTCTGCATCGGAATAAGCGTAGCGGGTTTCTTTGCCCTTTACCAATTTATAAAGGGGCGGCACAGCGGTATACACATAACCGCCCTCCACCAAGGGGCGCATGAAACGGAAGAAGAAGGTTAAGAGCAGGGTTCTGATATGGGCGCCGTCCACGTCCGCATCCGCCATAATAATAACTTTGCCGTAGCGCAGCTTATTAATATCGAAATCGGCGCCGATATTGGTGCCCAAAGAAGCAATAATGGGCTGGAGCTTATCGTTGCCGTATACCCGATCCAGGCGGGCTTTTTCCACGTTCAGAGTTTTGCCCCACAGGGAAAGGATCGCCTGGAACCGACGGTCCCGACCCTCCTTGGCGGAGCCGCCTGCGGAGTCACCCTCTACGATATAGATCTCGGAATATTTAGTGTCTTTACTTTGGCAATCTGCCAGTTTTCCCGGCAGGGAAAGGGAGGTGGAAAGGGCACTCTTACGGGCGCTCTCCCGGGCTTTTCGGGCAGCCTCCCGGGCTTGGGATGCAGAGATCGCCTTGCTGATGATGGTTTTGGCGGTTTTGGGGTTCTCTTCAAAGAACTCGGTAAGTTTTTCCGAAATAATGGAACTTACCAGCCCATGCACCTCACTGTTGCCCAGCTTGGTTTTGGTTTGACCCTCAAACTGCGCCTCCTCTACCTTTACGCTGATGATCACCGTAAGGCCTTCCCGCACATCGTCGCTGGAAAGGTTGGAGTCCTTTTCTTTTAAATAGTTATTTTTACGGGCATAGTTATTGATCACCCGGGTGAGGGCGCTCTTAAAGCCCGATTCGTGGGTACCGCCCTCGGTGGTGTTAATATCGTTGGCAAAGGAGATCAGCGTTTCGTCGTACCGGGTGGTATACTGCATTGCCACCTCTGCCATGGAGGTGTTCTTTTTGCCGCTCACATAAATGATCTCTTCGTGGAGGGGCTCCTTTTGCCGGTTCAGGTAGGTAACAAATTCCTTAATACCGCCCTCGTAATGAAGCACCTTTTTCTTGGGGTTCTCCTCCCTGAGGTCTTCAAATTCGATCTTCAGCCCTGCATTTAGGAACGCCTGCTCCCGCAGCCGCTTGAGCAGCACATCGTATTCATATTCCAGGGTCTCAAAGATCTGGTCGTCGGCCAAAAAGCGTACCTTGGTACCGGTAACATCGGTATCCCCCACCTTTTGCAAAGAACCCTCGGAATGGCCCCGCAGATATTTTTGGTAGTACACATGCTTCCCATCGCTTACCTCTACCTCCAGCCATTCGGAAAGGGCGTTTACCACAGAGGCGCCCACGCCGTGCAAGCCGCCGGACACCTTATATCCGCCGCCGCCGAATTTACCGCCCGCATGCAGTACGGTAAATACCACTTCCACGGTGGGAATGCCCATTTTGGGGTGGATGCCCACGGGAATTCCACGGCCGTTGTCGGTTACTTCGATAATGTTGCCCGGCAGAATGGATACCGTAATGGTATCGCAATAGCCCGCCAGGGCTTCATCGATGGAGTTATCCACAATTTCATACACCAGATGATGCAGACCCCGGATAGAGGTGGAACCGATATACATACCCGGTCTTTTTCGTACTGCTTCCAGCCCTTCCAATACCTGAATCGAGGACTCGTCGTATTGGTTGGTTACTTTTTCCTGATCCATTTTTACACTCCGTTTCTATAAATTAAATGTAGGATACTTTCTTTACAAAATTGCAGCGCTTCAGCAGGGTTGGTGCCGAGATCTGCGAAATATATACAACCACGTCCATCCCCCAGTTACACACAATAAAGGACTTGGGAATATCGGTGGCAACGTTTACCAGTTTTCCTTCCCGTTGCTTGCCTTCCAAAAAAAGCCTGGTTCGCTTGGAAACGGTGGCTTTATCCATATCGAAGATGCCGATGATATGGTCTTTTTTAATGAGTACATCCTGACCCAGATGGAGATACACGCACCCTCGCCGCCTTTCCTTCTTTAATAAAGAACACTTTATCGCCTTTTTTGCGGATCTTGCCCAGCTCGCAGGTGGTAAGCACCGTTTGCCTGCCCTCCATCCGCTTAAAGATGAACCTTTGACGGTTTGCGTCCAGCTCCGATAAAATATCGTCCAGCAGCAGCACCGGCTCTGTGCCCCGGCGGTGGGTAATACATTCTGCCTCCGCCAGTTTCATGGCAAGCACCGCCGAGCGGATCTGCCCCTGGCTTGCAAAAAACTTCATGCTCTTGCCCGCCAGTAATATTAAAATATCGTCTTTATGAATACCGCTCATGGTTTGCCCCATGGCAATATCTTGCTCCCGCATCCGCCGCAGCCGCTCATAAAAGAGCCGGGCATATTCCTCTTCTTCCACAGCGTCTTTGGTAAATTGGTTTAAGTAGATCAACTTCAGTTTTTCGCTGTTTTTGGCGATCTCACTGTAATATTCCTTGGCATACACCGAAAGCTCTGCCACATATTTTTGCCGTGCCGCCGCAATATAGGCGCCGGCTGCTGCCAGTTTTTCGTCCCACACGTCCAGCATTTCCGCCATGGCGTAATTATTTTGGCATTGGCGTAAAAGGGCGTTGCGGTTTTTCATGATCTTTTGGTAATTGAGCAGGTAATCGGTATATTTAACGTCCAAAGAGCACAGCGCCATATCTAAAAAGTTTCGCCGCTTTTGAGGACCCTCTTTAATCAAATTCAAATGATCGGGGGTAAAGATCACCGACTGAAAGCAACCCAGCAGATCCCGCAGCCGTGCCACCGCCAACCCGTTGTGGCGGTATTCCTTGGGCTTGCCCCTTTGAAAAAGGATCTTCAGCTCCTCCTCCCCGCCGTTTACGGTGTAGGTAAGGGTGATGGATGCCTGCTCTGCGCCAAAGCGGATCAACTGCTCCTCCCGGAGCACTCGGTAGCTTTTTAAGCAGGAGCAAAAGTAAATGGCTTCAATGCAGTTGGTCTTTCCTTGGGCATTGTGCCCTGCCAGGATATTGATCCCCTCATCAAATTCAAAGGTCTCATGGGCAAAGTTTCTGAAATTTTCCAGTTTGATGGAACGGATCTTCATTGTACGATCAAAAATTCTTTCCCGTCGAATAAAAAGCGATCGCCGGGGTAAAGTTTTTTACCCTTTTGCAGGCAGATCTCGCCGTTTACCGCCACATCCCCCGAAAGGATCATCATTTTTGCCATGCCGCCGGTATCGGCTTCGCCGGATAACTTTAAAGCGTCGCACAGGCGGATATATTCGTCTTGGATCAACAGTTTATTCATGGTTTATTCCTTCATACGTAAGGGAAGTACCAGGAAGAGGTAATCGTCCTTATTTTCGTCCTGGGGCTTTATGATAATAGGAGCCAGGTTGCTTTGCAATTCGATCACTACTTCTTCATCGTCGCAGGCGTTAAGGGCGGCCAACATATATTTATAGTTGAAGCCGATCACCATTTTTTCAAAGAAGGTTTCACATAGGATCACATCTTGAAATTTACCGATATTGGAAGCGGTGGTAATTTCGATCTGATCGTAATTAAAATCGCAGCGGATGGGGCTGATGATGGTGGAATTTGCCATAAGAGCGGCACGCTCGATCACCTGGGTAAATTCCCGCACATCCACCGTTACCCGGAATTTATAATCTTTGGGAATGGCTGCTTTGTAATCCAAAAACTCCCCTTCCAGCAGGCGGGAAACCAATTTTACATCCCCAAAACGGAAAGCCACAAAGTTTTTGCTGGGGGTAATATTGATAGTTTCCTCATCGCTGTCCGGCAAAATCTTGACCATTTCATTTAAAGCGCGGGCAGGAATGACCACCTTATTAAACTCAAACGCCTGCACATAGGGTACCTTGCGGATAGCCAAGCGGAAGTTATCCACTGCCACCGCATTCACATAGCCCTTTTCGGTCACTTCAAAAAGCACACCGGTTAAAATAGGCTTTAAATCGGTAATGGATACGGCAAAAATGGTCTGCCGCACCAAGGTTTTAAAATTGGAATAGGTAAGGGTAATTCCATTATCACTGAGCACGTCCGGCAGTTCCGGGAAATTTTCCGGGGACATACCGGTAATGGTGAAGTTGGAATTTAATCCGCTGATACTGGTAAGGAGGGTTTTATCGTCGATCTCCACCGTTAACTGGCAGGAGGGCAGCTTTCTGATAATTTCGCCGAAAAGCTTGGAGGATAAAATTACGGTACCGTTTTCGGTATCCTCTGCTTCGATCTTATAAGAAATGGCAATACTAAGATCGTAGGCACTGAAATGAACGATGCCCGGTTCGGTAATTTCGATCAAAATTCCCTCTAAAGCAGGGATGGTGGATTTTACACTTGCCGCCTTTTGAACAATATTGATTGCTTCGTTGAGCACATTTCTATCGCAGGAAAACTTCATAGGTCATTCCTTTCTTATCTTGTATTATTGTTGAAGTAGTTGTTGTTGTGTGCAAAAGTGTGCCATTGGCAAAAACTCCGCACAACACCTGATTTTTTTGCTGTTTTTAGGGTTGTGAATTACGAATTTTTTTTACACAGCGTATCAACAGAATTATGTAAACTGTTTACAACACTGTGGAAAATGTGAATTACTGCCTGTGGAAAACTTAAAATTCTGTTAATAAGATTTTTTAATATTTTCGATCAACTCGGCGGCGATCTTGGCGGTTTTGGGATCCTGCTTCATGGAATCCTCCAATTTACGAATGGAATACAAAACCGTTGTGTGATTTTTACCGCCCATCTCTTTGCCGATCTCCGGAAGGGAAAGATTGGTAAGCTCCCGAATGATATACATGGCCATCTGCCGGCAGAATACGATCTCTGTTTTTCGCTTTTCACTCTTGATGTCTTCTATCGAAAAATTAAAGTAGCGGGAAACCTGATCGATAATGGATGCAGGGGTAATGGCGGAATTGGTATTTTCTTTAATAACCGCTTCCATGGCGTCCTTTGCCAGGGCAATGGTGGGGGTTTGACCCCAAAGGGAATTAAAGGCTTTCAGTTTTTTAATGGTACCCTCCAGTTCCCGCACATTGTTTTTAATTTTAGAGGCGATCAGCTCCACCACCTCGTCGGGTACGTTCAGGTTATAAAGGGTGGCTTTTCGCTTAATGATCGCCACACGGGTTTCATACTCGGGGGGCTGCACATCGGCGATCAATCCCATGGAAAAGCGGGATTGCAACCGCTCTTCCAGCGTGATCAGTTCCTTGGGCGGACGATCGCTGGTAAGGATGATCTGTTTGTTGTTTTCGTAAAGGGCATCAAAGGTGTGGAAAAACTCTTCCTGAATGGCTTTTTTACCGCTGATGAACTGCACGTCGTCTACCAGCAAAATATCCGCCTTGCGGTATTTTTGCTTGAATTGACGCTGCCGGTTAAACTGGATGGCATCGATCAGCTCGCTGGTGAATTCATCGCCCTTTACATACATGATCACCGTGTTGGGGCTGTTTTCTTGAATTTTATTAGCAATGGCGTTGATCAAGTGGGTCTTACCCAAGCCGCTGTGCCCGTAAAGGAAGAAGGGGTTATAAGCGTTGGCAGGGTTATTGGCAATAGCCAGCGCCGCTGCGTGGGCAAACTCATTTTCTTTGCCGATTACAAAGTTTTCAAAGGTCAGATTGCTTTTGGCATTAAAGGCACGAATTTCGTCGTCCTCTATCTTGGGAAGCACCGTATTCACTTCGTCTGTTTTCCGGTGGGCAATTTCCCGAAAGCGAGGGGGTACCTCTTCTTCTGTCATAACCTGCACGGTAACATCAAAACCAATTACATTGGTAATAGCGGTCTCCATATCCTTTTTGTATTTCTTATCGATAATACTTTTTTGGAAAAGGGTAGAGACACAAAAATAAGCAACATCATTTTCCATTTTCATGGGAATGAGCAATTTGATCCAGCTTTCATAAGAAATGCTGTTCAGATCGTTCTTTAAAATAACCAGTGCTTTTTCCCAAACATCCTTAAATGATTGCAAAAAAATCTCCCCTTTCAATTGTTAATAAATTGTTGATTATAGTAATACATTTAATATTCTAACATAAAACCTTTATAAATGCAATATATTTATTTAATATAATACTTATAATATAGTATTCTAATTTTATTTTTAAACAGTTGACAAGGCGGTATTTCCATTATATAATTTGAATTTAGATAATAAATGGAGGGAATACCATGAAAAATACAGAAAAAACAATGGAACAGATCGTAACCCTTTGTAAAAACAGAGGGTTTGTGTATGCCGGAAGCGAGATCTACGGCGGCCTTGCCAACTCCTGGGATTACGGTCCTTTGGGCGTGGAATTCAAAAATAACGTAAAAAAAGCATGGTGGAAAAAATTCGTGCAGGAATCTCCCTATAACGTAGGCTTGGATTCTGCAATCATTATGAACCCGGAAACTTGGGTAACCAGCGGCCACGTGGGCGGTTTTTCCGATCCTTTAATGGATTGCAAGGATTGCCATGCCCGCCACCGGGCAGACAAGCTCATTGAAGATGTGGGCGGTAAGGCCGAGGGCATGACCTTTGAGCAGATGCAGGATTATATTAAAGAAAACAATATTGAATGCCCCGAATGCGGCAGTAAGAATTTTACCGACATTCGCAAATTCAACCTGATGTTTAAAACCTTTATCGGCGTTACCGAGGATGCAAAAAACGAAGTTTATCTGCGCCCGGAAACTGCCCAGGGTATTTTTGTAAACTACGCCAACATTCAGCGCACCACCCGTAAAAAACTGCCCTTTGGTGTGTGCCAGATCGGTAAATCCTTCCGCAATGAGATTACTCCGGGCAACTTTGTGTTCCGTACCCGGGAATTTGAACAGATGGAATGTGAATTCTTCTGCAAGCCGGATACCGACCTGGATTGGTTCTATTACTGGAAAGATTACTGCAAAAACTGGCTGCTCTCCCTGGGGATGAACGAGGAGAACATGCGCCTGCGGGATCATGAAAAGGAAGAACTTTCCTTCTATTCCAAGGCAACCACCGATATTGAGTTCCTCTTCCCCTTTGGCTGCCGTGAGCTGTGGGGCATTGCCCATCGTACCAACTACGATTTAGGCCGCCACCAGGAAGCCAGCGGCAAGAGCCTGGAATATTTTGATCCCGAAACCAACGAGCACTATATCCCCTACGTGGTAGAGCCCTCCCTGGGTGCCGACCGTGTGGCTTTGGCCTTCCTGTGCGAAGCCTACGACGAAGAAGTGCTGGATGCAGAAAAGAACGATACCCGTGTGGTACTGCGCCTGCACCCTGCCCTGGCACCGGTTAAGGCGGCTGTTTTGCCCCTTTCCAAAAAGCTTTCCGCCGCCGCCCAGGAAAAGGTATACAACGTGCTGTGCAAAGAATTTAACGTGGAATTCGACGATGCCGGTTCTATCGGCAAGCGTTACCGCCGGCAGGACGAGATCGGCACCCCCTTCTCCATCTGCTACGATTTTGAAAGCGAAGAAGACGGCTGCGTGACCATTCGTTTTAGAGATACCATGGAGCAAAAACGGGTAAAAATTGAAGAATTGACCGAATTTATTCGGGAAAGCCTGAATTTTTAAACTTTTTTGTTGACAAATTATGTTGACCTATTATATAATATTAGACGCTCAAAAATAAAGAGGAATCCTTATCGGATAAAAGGAGGATAGAAAAATGGTTCGGACTTATCAACCTAAGAAAAGACAAAGAAGCAAAGTGCATGGCTTCAGAAAGAGAATGCAGACCGCCAACGGTCGTAAGGTTTTGGCCAGAAGAAGAGCAAAAGGCAGAATTAGATTATCTCACTAAAAAATAAAGGTCGCAATCTACTACTTGCGACCTTTTTTATTGAGTGATCGATTGGGATTAATATGTTGATATGAGGATAGAAAGCGTAAAAGAAAACGTAAATTTCAGAAGAGCCTATCACCAGGGAAAATCTGCAGTAACCAAGGAGATCGTGATCTACTGGCGGAAAAACCGCCTGAAAAAGGTACGGCTGGGAATTACCGTGAGCAAAAAACTGGGGAATTCCCCCCAGCGCAACCGGGTTCGGCGGATCATTCGGGAGGGTGTGCGCAAAAATGCCGCTATACTGCCTCCGGGGCATGATCTGATCATTGTGGCACGCAGCCGCTGCCTTACCTGCAAGAGCACCCGGATCGAGGAAATTATGCGGGAGACCTTTTCGGCTTGAGCATCCTGAAAGGTTTCAGAAAACTCTTTATTTTACCCATTCGTCTTTACCAAAAATGGATCTCACCTCATATCCCTGCCCGATGTAAGTATTACCCCACCTGTTCCGCTTACGCCTGCACGGCGATTTTGCGCTTTGGCATATTGATCGGCGGAGGGCTGGCATTATGGCGTGTACTGCGCTGTAATCCCTGGTCCATGGGAGGGTATGACCCCGTTCCGGAACGGAACCAGTTGTTTAAAAGGAGAAAAACAAAGAAATGAGTTTGTGGAGTTATTTGATCGTCCCCTTTGCGTGGTTGATGCAGCAGTTGATGGAATTGCTGAATAACTACGCAGTGGCACTGATCCTTTATGCCCTGATCACCAAGATCATCATCTTCCCCATTTCCATGAAGCAGCAAAAAAATTCGCTGAACATGGTACGCCTGCGCCCCTACCAGGACGCACTGCAAAAGAAATACGGCAATAACCGCGAAAAATACAACATGGAACTGCAAAAACTCTATCAGCGGGAGGGGTACAACCCCATGAGCAGCTGCCTGCCCTTGCTGATCCAGTTTCCCCTGATCCTGTTGATCTATAACATTGTGCGCCATCCCTTGACCTATGTGCATTTCAATCAACTGTTCACCTCCAAAGCGGCAGAAAGCGTATACCAGCTGGCAATGAAGCTGGAAAATCTGCCGGAAGCGGTACAAAAAGTGGTGGATACTATTACTGCCGATCCCTCCAAGATCTCCCAGATCAGCAATTATGAACTGCAGATCTATAGCACCGCCTCCCAGGCAGGGCAGGTACACATTCCCGGCGATTCCGTGCTGGGGCTCTTTAGCCTTTCCGGCACCCCCAGTTCCGATTTCTGGAGCTGGATGATCCTGATCCCCATTCTGGCAGGTGTAACCGGCTTTATTGCTTCTTGGATCTCTCAAAAATTTAATGCCATGCAGCAGGATCCTGCCGCAGCCGGCTCCGGTAAGATGATGCTTTATATGATGCCGCTGATCTCGGTATTCTTCTGCTATTCCCTGAACTGTGCTTTGGGCTTGTACTGGATCATTTCCAATGTGCTGAGCATTGGTCAAACTTATCTTTTAAATAAGATGTACGACCCTAAGAAGGTTTTGGCGGAAGTGGAAGAAAAAATGCTGAAGGAAAAAGAGCAAAAGAAGGCAAAGCGCAGTGCAGCCGCCGCCAAAAAGGCAGCCGCCATTGCCGCATCCAAGAAAAAGAAATAAGAGGGAAATAAATATGGCAATCAAAGAATTATTTTTTGAAGGAAAAACCATTGAAGCGGCAGTGGAAAAGGCTGCTTTGGAACTAAACGAGGATAAAGACCTGCTCAGCTATACCGTGGAAGAGACCCCCAGCAAAGGCTTTTTGGGCATTGGCGGTACCCTTGCCAAGATCAAGGTAGAGGTGGAAGTAGCAGAGGAAGAGATCCCGGCAGAAAAGCCTGCCCCCAAAAAGGACGTAAAGATCCCCGCCTGGGAACCGGAAAAACTTTCCGGTAAGGGCAAAAAGGCAGAAAATAAGCCGGAGAAAAAGCAGGAGAAAAAAGAAAAGAAAGCTCCTGCTGTTGCTCCCGAGGCAATCATTCCCCCGGTGGAGAAAAAGCCGGTGGACGATGAAGTTTCCAAAAAGATCATCGAGTTCATCAGCGGTCTTTTGGTGCATATTGGTGCCGAGGAAGACAGTGCCGTAAAGGTGGAGATCGGCGAAGATGATCATTACTATGCCGAAGTGAGCGGCGCTAAAATGGGCGTGCTGATCGGCCGCCGGGGAGAAACCCTGGACGCTGCCCAGTACCTGTGCGGCTTGGTAATCAATAAGGGCCGCAGTGGGGATAAGCTCCGGGTGACCATCGATACCGAAAATTACCGTGCAAAGCGGATCCGCACCCTGCAGAATTTGGCAGAGAAAAATGCGGAAAAGGCGCTGAAGTATAAAAGAAATATTACCATGGAGCCCATGAGCCCCTATGAACGCCGTATTATCCATGCCACCCTTACCGGCAGAGAGAATATTACCACCTTCTCCGTGGGCAGCGAGCCCAAGAGACGGGTAGTAGTAAGCTACAAGAAATAATTTAAGACAAGCGAAAAAGGCACCGACCGCAGAAAAATAAAAAATATACCGGTCTGTGCCAATGTATAAGGTTAATAAAGGGAAAGAGTCACTGCTCTTTCCCTTTGTTCTTCTTATTTAAGGAAAAAACTTGGCAGAGCCAAGTTTTCATTTAAATTTTTCTGCTTTCCGCCAAAACGACCTCTCGCAGTATCACATACAGCTTCGGATCGTTTTGACGAAATCTGCACTCTTTTTCGGTTGTCTTTCCAGATATTAAAAAGGCACAGACCGCAGAAAATAAGATTTAATGATGGGCTGTGCCAATATTAAAAGATAAAACAAGGGAAAGAGTTTGTGCTCTTTCCTTTTGTTTTAGCCTTAAGGAAAAAACTCGGCAGAGCCAAGTTTTTATATAAATTTTTCTGCTTTCCGCCAAAACGACCTCTCGCAGTATCACATACAGCTTCGGATCGTTTTGACGAAATCTGCACACCCCAGCAAAATATATCATTAAATTAAGCCAAAATTTAAGAAACAAAGGAAAGAATTTGTGTTCTTTCCTTTGTTTCTTTTCTTTTTATCTGCAGGCGTTGAATATAACAGCATGGTGTGTTATAATGCAAAAAAATGACCAATGGAGGCACTTTGCCATGAAAGAGGCTACCAAGGAATTGCAGCAGCAATATGATCTGCTTTTTGAACAGCGCAAGCAGGAGATCCTGCACACCAAGGATGAATTAAAGATCAGCGGGGTTACCTATTATGTGAGCAGCAGCGGCAACGATACTGCCGATGGTAAAAGCCCTGCCACTGCCTGGAAGAGCCTAAACCGGGTATCTGCCGCCTACCTGAACCCCGGGGATGGAGTGCTGTTTAACCGGGGCGATCTTTTTCGCGGCACGGTAATGACCAAGCCCGGTGTTTCCTACGGTGCCTACGGTGAGGGGGAAAAGCCCAAATTTTACGGCAGCGAATGCTCCCTTGCAGATCCTGCCCTTTGGGAGCTTTACAATAAAGAGCATAACATTTGGAAATGCACCAAAAAATTGCTGGATTCCGGCACCTTGGTCTTCAACGGTGGAGAATTCCATTCCCGCAAGCTGATCCCCACCTATAAAAATTTACAGTTTGTTTGCCGGGAGGATGAAAGCAGACCCTTTATCATCGAAAAGGAAATGACCCGGGATCTGGATCTTTTTTGCCACGACGACAGTTACCTGACCCGCCTGCCCTCCAAGGGAGAGGATTTCCCCATTCCCTTTTTTTGGGAGCGCAGTCACGGTACCCTTTACCTACGGTGTGACCGGGGCAATCCCGGGGAGGTTTTTGAGGAGATCGAATCGGTGGCACGAACCCATATGTTCAAGGTGGGGCAAAACCCCAATGTGACCATCGACAATGTGTGTATTAAATACGTGGGGATGCACGGTGTAGCCGCCGGCGGGCACTCGGTTGGGCTTACCGTTACCAACTGCGAGATGGGCTGGATCGGCGGTACCATTCAGCATTATATGGGCACCGATCCCAACTATCCCCAAGGCACCCGAGGCACGGTGACCCGCTTTGGTAACGCCATTGAGGTGTACGGCGGTTGCGAAAATTATGTGGCGCATAATAACTACATTTATGAGGTATACGATGCCGCCATCACCCATCAGGTGAGTACCACTGTTAAGCGCACCATGACCGGCATTCGCTACACCGATAATCTGATCGAAAAATGTGTTTACGGCATTGAATATTTCCTGGATCAGCTGGACGGTGAGCAGGAAAGCTACATGGACGATGTGGTAATGAGCGGGAACTTTATCCGCCTGGGCGGCTACGGCTGGGGTCAGCAACGGCACAACTACCATACCCCCGCCCTTATTAAGGGTTGGAGTTATATCAACACCGCCCACAACTATTCCATCTGCAACAATATTTTTGACCGCTGTGCCTATCGTATGCTTCATTTGGTGGCACTGAAGGATGAATATTGCCCCGCTATGGACGGCAACACCTTTATTCAGCACCTGGGCGGTAAGATCGGACAGATCGGCGGCAACGAGATCGCCGAGCCGGAAAACCTGGATTTCGACGAAAACGCCCGGGAAAAGATCCGAACTGTGTTTGGCGATCAAACCGCCAAGGTATATTATCTTTCATAAAAAAACGGTCTTGTCCAACTTCTTTAAAAGATGTGGGGCAAGATCGTTCTTTATTGTTGCAACTTTTTTTATAATGTAGTAAAATAAAATGTAATATTATTTAAAACGAGGAACGAAAATGAGTGATACCATTTGTGCCATCTCCACGGCTCCTGCAACTGCCGCACTGGGCATTATCCGCATCAGCGGTCCGGAAACGGCGGAGATTTTGGCGTCCATTTTAAATAAACCCTTGGCAGAGCCGGGTAAGGCCGCCCTTCGCCGCATTGTGTGGCAGGGGGAGGTCTACGACGAAGCGGTGGTAACCTTCTACAAAGGCCCTCGCTCCTATACCGGGGAAGATACGGCAGAGCTGTGCTGCCACGGGGGGTTATACGTGCTTCAAAGCGTGGTGGAACTGCTGCTGCGCCAAGGCTGCCGGCTGGCGGCACCGGGGGAATTTTCCAAGCGTGCCTTTTTAAACGGCAAGCTGGATCTGGTAAAGGCCCAGGCGGTGATCGACCTGATCGAAGCCACCTCCCGAGCGGAGCAGAAAAATGCCCTCTCCCAAATGGAGGGGCACTTATCCCGCAAAATTACCGCCGTTTATGATCGGTTGGTGGAACTGAACACAGAGCTTCTTGCCTATGTGGATTTCCCCGAAGAGGTGGATGCCCCCGAAGAAGATCTTTTGGCAGAGCTCCGCTCTTTAGATGCGGCGTTGGAAGAACTTTTAGCAGGCACCCGCCGGGGTCAACTGATCCGGGAAGGGTTGAATATTGCTATTGTGGGGGCGCCCAACGTGGGCAAAAGCACCCTGATGAACCAACTGCTGGGCTACGACCGCAGCATTGTTTCTGCCATTCCCGGCACCACCCGAGATACTGTTACCGAAGGCTGCCGCCTGGGGGATCTGAAATGCCATATTGCCGATACCGCCGGTATTCGGGAAACAGCCGACCCGGTGGAGCAGCAGGGCATCAGCATTGCCCGCCGTCGGGCAGAGGAAGCGGCAGTGGTATTTGCCGTGTTCGACGGTTCCCGCCCCCTTACGGAGGAGGATATGGCCCTGGCAGAGCAGTTTGGCGGGGAGGGGAATTTAGCCATTATTAACAAGGCAGATCTGCCTCAAATTGCGAACAAAGAGTATATTCAAAGTAAATTTATACACTGTGTAGAAGTTTCTGCCCAAACCGGCAGTGGGTGCAACGCTTTAGACCAGTGGGTACGAGAGCAATTTAACGCCGAAGATGTGCAAGCCCAGGGGTTCATTACCTCGGTGAACCAGGCGCAACGCTTGCTGGAGGGGCAGCGCCATTTGCGGCAAGCCATTGCAGGGCTGGAGCAGGGCTTTACCCCGGATATGGCGTCCCTTGATATTACCGAAGCCGCCGCTGCAGTGGGGGAGGTAACGGGAGCCACAGTAACGGACCAGATGATAGATCAGATCTTTTCCCGCTTTTGCGTTGGGAAGTAAGTGGATCTTTTTGGCTCTTTTTCCTTTTTCCGTGTTCGGCGTATCCACATACGCCTTCACCCGGAGAAAAGAAAAAACAGCACAAAAATCTCTTACTTATAAAAACAGAAAAAACTTTTTCTTTATACAGAAAGACAGAAAAGAATGAAAAAATACTTTGTTGAAAATTTAGACATTGCGGTGATCGGTGCCGGACATGCGGGCATCGAGGCAGGGCTTGCCGCCGCTCGGCTGGGTTGCCGGGTGGGGGTGTTTACCATCTGCCTGGACGGGGTGGGCAATATGCCCTGCAACCCCTCTATCGGCGGCACTGCCAAGGGGCATTTGGTGTGTGAGATCGACGCCCTGGGCGGTGAGATGGGCAAGGCGGCAGATGCCACCTTTTTGCAAAGCCGCATGCTCAACCTGGGCAAGGGGCCGGCGGTGCACTCTCTGCGGGTGCAGTCCGATCGGCGGGAATACACCAAATACATGAAGCACGCCCTGGAGCGGCAGGAAAACCTGCAGTTGATCCAGGGAGAAATTGTGGAAATAGAGGCAGAAAACAATCAAGTGACCGGGGTGGTGACCCATTTGGGCGCCCAATACGGCGCCAAAGCGGTGATCCTTGCCACCGGCACCTACTTAAAGGGAGAGATCATCATTGGCGAAAGCCAGCTGCCCGGGGGACCCGACGGAATGTTCCCCGCCAATCAGTTGAGCGAATGCCTGGAAAAACTGGGGGTACCCCTGCGCCGTTTTAAAACTGGCACCCCTGCCCGGGTAAACCGCCGCAGTTTGGATTTTTCCAAAATGACGGTGCAGGAGGGAGATAAAGAGATCATTCCCTTCTCCTTTGAAAACGAGGACATTGGCGAAAACCAGGTGGTATGCTGGCTTACCGCCACCAATGAAACCACCCACCAAATTATTCGTGATAATATTCACCTCTCCCCCATTTACAGCGGGCAGATCCACGGGGTGGGACCCCGCTACTGCCCCAGCATAGAAGATAAGATCATGCGGTTTAAAGAAAAGACCGCCCACCAATTATTTGTGGAGCCCTGCGGTTTGGAAACGGAAGAAATGTATCTGCAGGGGCTTTCCTCCTCCCTGCCGGAATTTGTGCAGCGGCAGTTTATTCATTCCATTAAGGGTTTGGAAAAGGCAGAGATCATGCGGGTGGCATACGCCATTCAGTACGATTGCGTGGATCCCCAGGCACTGCTGCCCACCCTGGAATTTAAGAACATCGACGGCTTATATGGTGCCGGGCAGTTCAACGGCTCCTCCGGCTACGAGGAAGCGGCAGCCCAGGGCTTGGTGGCAGGGGTGAACGCCGCCCGAAAGATCCAGGGCAAGGAACCCTTGATTTTGGACCGTGCCAATTCCTATATCGGCACCCTCATCGACGATTTAGTGACAAAAGGCACCCCGGAGCCTTACCGGATGATGACCAGCCGCAGTGAATACCGCTTACTGCTCCGCCAGGACAATGCGGATCTGCGGCTGACTCCCATCGGCTATGAGCTGGGGCTGATCAGTGAGGAGCGGTACGCTAAATTTTTGCAAAAGAAAGAAAACATCGACCAAGAGATCGCCCGCCTGCGGAAGACTTACCTTTCCCCCAACAACGAGGAACTACAGCAGATCTTGGAACGCTGCGGCACACCCCGCCTTTCGGCAGGGGCATCTTTGGCAGAGCTGATCTCCCGCCCCCAGGTGGGGTATTTTGATCTGGCGCCGGTGGATCCGGAGCGCCCTGCCCTTACCAAGGCAGAGGGGCGGCAGGCAGAGATCTCCATTAAGTACGAAGGCTACATTAAGATGCAGCTCTCCAAGGTAAAGGAATTTCAAAAGCTGGAAAAACGCCGCCTGCCGGAGGATCTGGACTACAGCGCCATGGAGGGCCTGCGGCTGGAGGCACGGCAAAAACTGGCGGCGGTACGCCCGGTGAGCATTGGGCAGGCAAGCCGTATCAGCGGGGTAAGCCCTGCAGACATCAGCGTGCTGATGATCGAATTGGAGCAACGGAACCAACGGCTCAAAAAGAGCAACACGGAAGGATCGGAGGGGTAAACATGGAGCGCATGAAGCAATTAACGGCGCTTTTGGAGCAGGAAAATATCTCCTGCCCTGCCGATTTAGGAGCAAAACTGCTGCAGTTTGAAGAGCAGCTGCTGGAAACCAACAAGGTGATGAACCTTACCGCCATTACCGACCCTTGGGAGATGATGAAAAAGCATTATTGGGATAGCATCTACCCCCTTTCCAAGGGGATCTTTCCGAAAGGCGCCAAGGTGGTGGATGTGGGTTGCGGCGCAGGATTTCCCTCCCTGCCCTTAAAATTGGCGGCGCCCCATCTGGAGATGACTCTGCTGGATTCCCTAAATAAGCGGCTAACCTTTATTGATGGGGTAATTGCCCGGCTGAACCTAACCGATATTTCCACTCTCCACGCCCGTGCAGAGGATGCAGGGCATAATCCTGCTCTGCGGAGCAGCTTTGATATTGCGGTATCCCGTGCAGTGGCAGAGCTTTCCAAACTGCTGGAATATTGCTTGCCCTTGGTGAAAAAAGGCGGTGCCCTGATTGCCTATAAGGGGGCCACTGCCGATGAAGAATTGGAGCGGGCGCAAAAAGCCATTCGTATATTGGGCGGTAAGGTGGAGCAGGTGTTCCACTATACCCTCCCCGGGGAGGAAGATAAGCGGGCGATTATCGTAATACGCAAGATAAACGATACACCCAAGGTGTATCCCAGAGGGCCCAAGCAAATCAAATCAAACCCATTAGCGTGATGCTCTGTGATCATCACGCAATGAAATAAATCCCTTACGGAATTTATGAAATATCCCGGGGATATGAAATATTGTTTCACAATATGAAATACGCCAAGGCGTATGGGATTTATTCTATATCATATTTGGATGCAATCCAAATATATCATAATGATCATTGATAATTATTTCATATTTTGCGGCAGCAAAATATATCATTAAAAAAGCACCCTTTCGGGTGCTTTTTCTTTATTCTGCTTCAAAGGTAACAGTGCCGGGAAGAAGCCCTTCGCCGGAGCAGGTAACGGTAACGGCACCGGGCTGTTCTGTTGCCCGCACACAGCATACCAGCATGCCTGCCAATGCCTTTTTATCCGGGCGGAGGAAGGTTTCTGTTTCCCGCTGATCCCCCGCATCGGTGGTCAGGAATTCGGCGGCGCCCTCCACGGTAAAGGTCAGGCGATCTGCGGCGTGGGGGCACAAATTGCCCTCTGCATCCAGAATGGAGGCGGTGATAAAGTTCAGATCCTCCCCATCGGCATGGATCTTTTTGCTATAGGCAGAAAGTTTAATATGGTGGGGCTCGCCGGCGGTTTTAACGGTGCTGCGGGCAACCTCCAAGCCGTTTTGGTACGCAATGGCGGTAATTTCCCCGGGCTGATACACCACATCGTTCCACATCAGGCGGAATCTACCCAAATGCACGCCCTTTTCGGCACGTTTTTCGTAAATTCCTGCCACATCTGCGGCGGTGGCGTGGCGGCGTTTGCCCTGGGATACACCATTTACAAACAATTCCACTTCTTCATAGTTGGTATAGATATGAACCGGCACATTCTCCCCCTCCTTGCCCGGCCAGGTCCAATGGGGGAAGATATGCAGGGTGGGGGTGTTAGTCCAATGGGCACGGTAGCAGTAATAGCGGTTTTTGGGCAGTCCGGCCAGATCCACTACCCCAAAATAAGAACTGCGGGAGGGCCACTCGGTGTAATACGGGGTGGGCTCGCCGATATAATCGAAGCCGGTCCAGATAAATTCGCCCATCACAAAGGGGCAATCCTCCTGGGCGGCCAGCTCCCGCTCCGGGTAATAAGCCCAGCCGGGGGCACACAGCTCGTAGGCGGAAACGGCAAGGTCTTCGTTTTTGGGTTTGCCGATGTTGATCTTTGCCGGGAAGTGATAGATGCCCCGGGTGGAAACGCAGGATTCTGTTTCGCTGCCCACCAGTTGAATATGGGGATATTGCTGATGAAATTTTTTATATTCGTGGGGTTTATAGTTCAGCCCCACAATATCGGTGTAGAATGCCAGGTGGTTTTCAAAGCTTTCGTTAGCGAAATTGAATGCGCAGGTTACCGGGCGGGTGGGATCGGTGGCGCGGATGGCATCGTAAAGCAGTTTTGCCGGTTTCCAACCGTTGGGATCCTTTTGATCCCGCACCTCGTTGCCGGAGGACCACATAATCACGCAGGGGTGGTTACGATCCCGCCGCACCACATCGATGGCATCCTCTTTGGCATGCTCTGCAAAATGGGGGGTATAGCCGTGTTTAACCTTGGGATCGGTCCACTCATCGTAGAGTTCGTCCATTACCAGAATACCCATTTCGTCGCACAGGTCCAGGAGCTCGGGGGCGGGGGGATTATGGCTGGTGCGCCAAGCATTTACCCCCATGCCCTGCATGATCTCGATCTGGCGGCGCAGGGCAGAAATATTTACTGCGGCACCAATGGAACCTAAATCGTGGTGCATACAAACGCCGTTCATCTTGAGTTTTCTGCCGTTTAGGAAAAAGCCCTCGGTGGTGAATTCGCAGATCCGCACACCAAAGTTTACCTGTTGGCTATCCCCGCTTGCAAGGGTAACGGTGGCGGTGTAAAGATGGGGCGCATCCACATCCCACAGGGCGGGATCTTGAATTTTAAAGATAAGGGAATTATCGTCGGAGGTATAGGAAATCTCCCTTCCGTAGGGATCGGTAATGGTGGCAGTGAAGCCCTGGGTACCCACGGTATCAATGGTAATATCCATTACAGCGGTGGTTTTATCTGCATAGGTTTGCCGCACCCACACACCGTTATAAGTGATATGTTCTTTATCTTTTCGCACCAGCCGCAGGTTGCGGTAGAGTCCGGCGCCGGTATACCAGCGGCCCGCATTGGGGCGCACCTCTGCATAAATGGCCAGCAGGTTTTTCTCTCCGAATTTAACGGCGGGGGTAAGATCCACCTCGTAGGATTTATAGCCAAAGTGGCAGCCGCCCACCTCCACGCCGTTGCAATAGACCTTACTGGTCCACATAACGCCGTCCAGCTCCAAAAATACCTTATCCGCAGGCTCAATGGTTACCCATTTGCGGTAAACGCCTGCACCCACCGTTGGCAGACCGCCGTTCCAGCCGGTCATCAGGGTGGATTTAACCATGCCATCCTCTTTCACAATGGTTTCGGTGGGATCGTTTTCGGCAGAAAATTCTCCCTCGATGCCCCAATCGTGGGGCACCCGCACAGTGCGCCAATCGCTATCGTCATAGTCCGGGGAAAAGACCTGGGCAGGTACGGTATCTAATTCAAATTTTTTAAATTGGAACGCTTTTTTTAAAGGTTCAACCGTTCTTTTCATGGAATCACACTCCTTTGAATACAGTGTACCATTCCTTGATTGCGATTTCAATCTAACGATATTGCAAAATTATAACAATATTGTAAAAGGGGCTGTAAAAAATCTTGCGATTTTTTACAGCCCCTCATCATTATTTTGCGTAGTCTACGGCACGGGATTCCCGCAACACATTAACTTTGATCTGTCCGGGATATTCCAGTTCGTTTTCAATCTTTTTAGCAATATCGTGGGAGAGGATGGTGAGTTTATCGTCGGCAACCTTTTCGGGGTTCACGATAATACGGATCTCTCTGCCCGCCTGGATGGCATAGGTCTTTTCTACACCGGGGAAGGAGTTTGCGATCTCTTCCAGTTTCTCCAAGCGCGTGATATAGTTCTCCAGGTTTTCACGCCGTGCGCCGGGGCGGGCGGCGGAAATGGCATCGGCGGCCTGCACGATGGAATCGTAAATAGATACGGTTTCCACGTCCCCATGGTGGGCGGCAATGGCATGAACCACCTTTTCGTTTTCTTTATACTTTTTAGCAATATCCACACCGATCTGGATGTGGGAGCCTTCCATTTCAAAGTCTACGCTCTTACCAATATCGTGGAGCAAGCCTGCCCGCTTGGCAAGGGTAATATCGGCACCCATTTCGGCGGCAAGCAGGCCGCTGAGCTGGGAAACCTCAATGGAGTGGTTGAGCACATTCTGCCCGTAGCTGGTGCGGTATTTCTGCCGGCCCAGCAGTTTAATGAGATCGGGATGCAACCCGTGCACACCGGTTTCGAAGGTGGCACGCTCGCCCTCTTTTTTCATGGAAACTTCCAGATCCCGGCGTACCTTTTCCACCGTTTCTTCGATGCGGGTGGGATGAATGCGCCCATCGGAGATCAGTTTCTCCAAGGTTTGGCGGGCAACTTCACGGCGAATGGGATCGAAACTGGAAAGGGTAATTGCTTCGGGGGTGTCGTCGATGATCAGATCCACACCGGTGATGGTTTCCAGAGCACGGATATTCCGACCCTCCCGACCGATGATGCGGCCCTTCATTTCGTCGCTGGGCAGAGCAACCACCGAAACGGTGGATTCCACCACATGATCGGCGGCGCACTTTTGAATGGCAAGGGAAAGAAGATGCTTGCTCTTTTCGTCCACATCCTCTTTAAACTTGTTTTCGTGCTCGCTGATCTTCAGGGCATATTCATGCTCCAACTCAGAATCCATCATGTGCAGCAGTTCTGCCTTGGCAGCCTCGGCGGTATAGCCGGAAAGCTTTTCCAGCATGGCGATCTGCGCCTTTTTAATGTCTTCTACCTCGACCTGCAGTTTTTCAACCTTTTCTTGCTTTTCGGCAAGGAGTTCTTCCTTGCGGTCGATGTTATCGTACTTTTTGTCGAGAATTTCTTCCCGTTGCTGCAGCCGTTTTTCCTGCCGTGTTACTTCCACACGACGCTCTTTTAACTCTTTTTCCTGTTCAGTGCGCTCCCGGAGCAATTCTTCCTTTGCTTCCAGCAGGGCTTCCTTCTTTTTGGTTTCAGCAGTTTTAATAGCATCGTTGATAATACGCTTTGCTTCTTCCCGGGCAGAGCCGATCTGTTTTTCGCCGGACTTTTTACGGTAAGTAAAGCCTGCTAAAAACAGCACAAAGCCTAAAATAACAGCAGCAATCACAACGGCGATCAGCACCCATAATTCTACTTGCATGGTGTTCGCCTCCTGTTATGATTTTGTTATATCAGATTTTTTCGTAAAACGATCTCCGAGAAAGGAGATAATTGTAGAAAATATACTAATACACCACTCCAAATTATAGGGGATTTATTGCAATCTGTCAAGTGAAAAATGGCTGTTGCAATAAAAATTTATAAATGATATAATAATTAATATGGATAACTATATTTGGAGGATAGGATGAACTACATATACGGTGCGATCCTGGGGCTGATCCGGGGGCTGGGCACATTTTTGCCCATTTCGGACACGGGGCACCTGCTGATCGCTGAAAGAATATTTCATTTTCCCAAAGAACTGTTGCAAAACCAAGGGTTGGATATAATTTTGTCCCTTGCTACCCTCTTGGCGGTGCTGATCCTTTTTTACAAAACGGTGTGGGGCATGATCATGGGGCTTTTTTCCATGATCGGGGGGCTTTTTCAAGGCACCTTTAAGTGGCGCAAAGCAAGCCGCCACCAAATGATGGCGGTTTATGTGCTGGTTGCCACCCTGCCCTATATTGCAGTAACCTGGGCGGGAGAGCATTTTGGTGTTGCCGCCCGGTGGGGCAGCAATCTGCTTTTGGCGGGGATCATGCTGCTGGTAACGGCGGCGCTGATCCTTTTGGGCAATATCAGCTACTGCCACAATTGGACGGTGCAGGAGATGAAGCCGGGACATGCCTTTAAATTGGGGCTTTTTCAGGCGGTTTCCCTGATCCCCGGTCTTTCCCGCAGCGGTACCACCCTTGCCATGGGGATGAATATGGGGTTTGAGCGCAATGCGGCCTTGGAATTCACCTTTATGCTCACCCTGCCCGCCCTGATCGTTTCCAATGTGTTTAAGGTGAGCGGGATTGCCGCAGTGAACGCTGCTGATGCAGGGATATTCGCCGTTGCCGCTTTGGCGGCAGTGCTTGCCGCCATTGCCGCCATTCTTTTAATGAAATGGCTGGTAAAAAAGGATCGGCTCGGTGTGTTTGTGTACTATTGCGCCCTGGCAGGGATTGCTGCCATAGTATTGAATTTTGTTGTGTAAGGAGAAGCTGTTGTGCCCAGAAAAACGAAGCAACAATTATTAGAAGAAAAAATTCAGGAAGAAAAGAAAGCCGCCACCCGGCGGAGCATTCTGGCGGTGATCTTTTTTGCCCTGGCATTGCTTTTTGCCATTTATATCTACACCCCCATTCGGGTGCCCTTAAAGGATTGGCTGGTAAAGAACTTCCTTTACGGAATGTTTGGGATCGCCACCTTTTTGTTCCCCGTATTTTTAGCGTGGCTGGGCTTTGATGCCCTGGATGCGGATAAAAAATACAGCACCGCTGTAAAGGTGTGGATGGGGCTGGTGCTGGCGATTGCTATTTCCGGGATCAGTTTCCTGTTCTTTTACCCGGGAAACTATTCCTTTGGTGCATTTTTTGCCGAAGGGATCCCGCAGTTTTGGCGGCAGGGCTTGGAACTGCAAGGGGGCGTGGTCGGCGGTATTTTTGCCTGCCCGCTCATTGCCCTGATGTCCGGCTGGGGTTTTGGCATTTTAATTGCGGCGGTAACGCTGATCGCCGTATTGTTCTTCTTTGATCTTACCCTTTATCAGCTGGCGTGGCCTTTCCGCAAACTGTTTGCCTCCATTAAGGAAAAACGGGAGGCACCCCAACTGGTGGAAAATGTGGAGGAAGAGAAAATGCGCCGCCACTTTTCCGATCTGGAAGCAGACGACAACGAGGAGCCGGTATGGCAGCCGCCGGTGGACGTAACACCCCCGGAAGAGGTTACCGATGTGGTGCCGGTATTTGTGTATGACGATGTAACGGTGGAGGGCTATATCAGCCCCATGGATATTGGGGAGGTTGCAGAAGAAAAGCCTAAGCCCCGCACCGCCGGCACCCGCACCAAGCGGGCGCCGAAGGCAGAGCCTGCTCCCGCAGAGCAGATGTCCTTTTATAACTTTCCGCCCCTCTCCCTGCTAAAGCAAGGGCGGCAGACGGCAGGGGCTTCCCAAGGGGAACTGCGGGAAAAGGAAGAGATCTTAATTCAGACCCTGCGGGATTTCGGCATTGAGGCAACTATGACCGGCATTGCCGTGGGACCCAACGTTACCCGATTTGAACTCTCCCCTAAGGCAGGCACCCGGGTGAGCCGGATCGCTGCTCTATCCGACGATATTGCCATGGCACTGGCCGCTACCCAAGTGCGGATCGAAGCTCCCATTCCCGGCAAGGCGGCGGTGGGCATTGAAATTCCCAATAAGACCCCCAGCTCTGTGTTTGTGCGGGAGGTGCTTGCTTCCGATGGATTCCGGGATTCCA
This sequence comes from Eubacteriales bacterium, assembly GCA_045538295.1. GTDB lineage: Bacteria > Bacillota > Clostridia > Oscillospirales > QAKW01 > QAKW01. Next base: position 15,529 of record JAZSRD010000058.1, on the reverse strand, counting down.
AAAGCGTGCTGACTGCCGCATTGGGCAAGGATATTGCCGGCAATCTGGTGACCTTTGATGTGGGCAAAATGCCCCATCTGCTGGTGGCAGGCACCACCGGTTCCGGTAAGTCGGTGTGCATCAATACCATGCTCATGTCCTTTCTTTATAAAGCCACCCCCGATGAGTTGAAGCTGATCTTGGTGGATCCCAAGGAAGTGGAGTTTGGCGTTTACAACGGTATTCCCCACCTGCTGATCCCGGTGGTAACCAACCCCAAAAAGGCGGCGGGCACTCTGCAATGGGCGTGTACCGAAATGGATCGCCGCTACGGTGTAATGAAAGAAACCCAGGTGCGTAACCTGGATGCCTACAACGAATATTGCAAGACCCACCCGGACTTTGAGCCCATGCCCCGCATTGTGATCGTGATCGACGAGTTGGCAGATCTGATGCTGGTTTCCGGCAAAGAGGTGGAGGATTGCATCTGCCGCCTGTGCGCCAAGGCCCGTGCGGCGGGAATGCACTTGATCGTTGCCACCCAGCGCCCCAGCGCCGATGTGGTAACCGGCCTGATCAAAGCCAATATTCCCTCCCGGATTGCTCTTACGGTGGATAATAACATCAACTCTCGTATTATATTGGATGAAAACGGCGCAGAAAAATTACTGGGTAAGGGTGATATGCTCTATAAACCCATCGGCGCCAATAAGCCCCTGCGGGTGCAGGGCTGTTGGGTTTCCGATAGCGAAGTGGAAGCGGTGGTTTCCTATGTGCGCAATAACTCCATGGGTGCCGATTACGATGAAGAGGCCATCAGCAATATTGAAACCATTGCCATGCAGAGCAATAAAAGCAATAACGCCTCCGACGAAAGCGAGGAGGCCGGCGCCTACGATGAACTGATCGTGCAAGCCGGCGAATGTGTGATCGAAATGGGCATGGCCTCCACCTCCATGCTCCAGCGGAAATTAAAGCTGGGCTACTCCCGTGCCGGGCGGATCATCGACCAGTTGAATGAGCTGGGGATCATCGGACCCTTTGAGGGCTCCAAACCCCGGCAGGTGTTGGTTACCATGGACGAATTTAGAGAGATCTGCGTGCAAAGAGACCTGTGATAGGCGAATGAAAAACGGGAACCTTTTGTCCCCGCTTCCCCTCGGCGTATCGACATACGCCGTCGGCTTGCGGAAACAAAATCTCCCCATTTTTGATCCGCCTCAATAGAGATGAGAAAAACGGGAACCTTTCGTCTCCGCTTCCCCTCGGTGTATCGACATACGCCGTCGGCTTGTGGAAGAAAAAAGCACAGACTGCAAAAAACAAAATAAAAAACAAGGGAGAAAGAGTAGAAACTCTTCTCCCTTGCTTTTCTTTAAAAGATGGTACAAGCCACTCTTTTTTTCTGCCGTTATGCAGTAACCGGCGAACGGAAGAAAAAGAGCACAGATTTCGTTGAAAGGATCCCGAAGGCGTATGTGATACGCCGAGCGGTCATTTCAACGGAAAGCAGAAAAATCAAATGAAATCCCGGCAGTGCCGGGATTTTTCCTTATAAATAAAAAGAACAAGAAGAAAGAGCAGAAACTCTTTCCTCTTGTTCTATCTTAAAACATTGTCACAAACCTATATATTTCTTCCCTTTTTCTGCGGTCTGTGCCTGTTTGGCGAACAGAAGAAAAAGAGTGCAGATTTCGTTGAAAGGATCCCGAAGGCGTATGTGATACGCCGAGCGGTCATTTCAACGGAAAGCAGAAAAATCAAATGAAATCCCGGCACTGCCGGGATTTTTCCTTATAAATAAAAAAGAACAAGAAGAAAGAGCAGAAACTCTTTCCTCTTGTTCTATCTTAAAACATTGGCACAAACCTATATATTTCTTCCCTTTTCTGCGGTCTGTGCCTTTTTATTTTGTTCGCCTTAGTAGTTTTCGTTTTTGAGCATAAAGTAGTCTTGAGGCTTCTTGCAAACCGGGCATCGCTGGGGCGCAGAAGTGCCCACATGGAGATGCCCACAATTACGGCAGACCCAAACCACGCTTTCTCCCCGTTGAAACACCAGCTGATCCTCTAAATTGGCTTTCAGCTTCATAAACCGCTCTTCGTGCTCCTTTTCGATGGCGGCAACGGCCTCGAAAAGGTAGGCGATCTCGTTGAAGCCCTCTTCCCTTGCCTCTTTGGCAAAGGCGGGGTACATTTCGCTCCATTCGTAGTTTTCGCCCTTGGCGGCGTCTTCCAAATTGGGTGCGGTGGCGGCGGGGCCGCCGGAGAGCAGGTTATACCAGATCTCGGCGTGCTCCTTTTCGTTGTGGGCGGTTTCTTCAAAAAAAGCACCGATCTGCTGATAGCCATCTTCTTTTGCCTTGGCGGCAAAATAGGTATACTTATTTCTTGCCTGGGATTCCCCGGCAAAGGCTGCCATTAAATTTGCTTCGGTCTTGCTTCCTTTTAGTTCCATAAAAATACGCTCCTTTCGTTTTCTATCCATAGTTTGCGAAAGGAGCGTTAATTTTATGCGGTTAATTCATAATAGATGTTGCGGGCGGCGATCAAGCCGTCTACCCGAGGCTTCACATTGGCATAGGCTTCGTCCATATTGACTGCATCGTCGGAGAGCCCCTTGAGGTAGGTGGCTACCGTTTCTTCGATGGCGGCGTTGTGGAGGATCAAAACGCCCTGTTCCTCTGCCATATTGCAATAATTCAGATAGTTCTTTTCGGTGAGCCCCAGGGCTTGCAGGGCGGCGGCACGGGTTTCGGTGTAGCGGTTGCACCAAAGCTCTGCAAAGGTGAGGGCGGCAAGGGCAGATTCTTCACTTTCCTCATATTTAGGCAAGCCAAAGAAGGTGCCGGTAAAGGTAACGGTGCCGGCAGTTCCCTTTTCCAAGGCGGGCAGGGGCGCATATTTCAAGGTGCTTTCTTCGGCAGGCTCCGGCTTATTGGTATAGTGGAAAGCGGTGTTGCCGTTCTTTAAGGAATAGTCCCCCTCCTCCGGAATTTCAGAGAAAGCGGCCAGATTCTTTTCTTTATATACCGACCATACGTTTCGGGTAACGCCGGCGTTGATATTGGCATCCAGCTTCCCTTGCAGTAAGGTAAGAGGACTGCGCCCGCCCAGGGTTGCCCATGCCAGGGTTTCTTTCATCAGCAGGGGCAGGATCTCTTTATTTGTGGCAACGCTGTTGCATATATTGGTAAATTCTTCCACAGTCCAGGCGTTTTCTTCTGCCAGGGCGGCGGGGTCGGCGTTTTCCGGCAAAAGGGCGGGGTCGTACCACAACGAGTTCACATTTCCCACCGGGGCAAACAGCGCATGGTTGCTTTGGGTGAGTACCGCTTTGCTAATGCCAAAGGACTTGGCATCGGTGTTCAGATAATCCAGGGCGGAGCGGCACAGGGTTAGGGCATTTGCCAGGTCGGAGGCCTTGGCTTGGATCAGGCTTAATTTTTTGCCTGCAAATAGGGCGATCCGCTGGGATTTTACGGCAACAGCATCGTTTTTGATGCTGTGCTTCAGCATAAAGCCGTTTTCTTCTGCCAAGGCTTTCATCCATTGCCATTCTGTTACCGGGTTGCCCTTGGCATCGGTATAGGAAAAGGCGGGCAGATCATCGGCGGTATACACCACAATGGTGCGGTTTTTCAAAGGGGAAACCGCCGTGCCTTCTTTAACTAAACCGCTTGCGGAGAGGGTGGAATTGACGGTGTCGGAGGGGGTAAAGTCCTTTACCGCCAAGGGATTTTCGGTGGGTGCCGTTGTTTCCTTTTCGGCAGAGGGCTCTTCTTGCTCCTCCTGCTCCTCCTCGGCTTCCTCGGGCGCAGGCTTCGGGTCTTCCTCTTTTTCTGGCTCTTCTTCTTTTTCCGGCGGGGTTTCTTCCTGCTCTTCCTCTTCTTCCGGCTCGGTCTTTTCGGGCTTTTTGGTTTCTTCTTCCTCGGCCGAGGGATCGATGATCTCTACGGGCGGCGTAATATTATCCGGCTTGCAGGCGGTAATGCTGAACAGTAGCGCCAGGCAAAGCAACAGAGAAAAGATTCTTTTCATAAAGGTTTCCTTTCTTGGAGAGTGTGATCAGTTTTTAATGGCAAGGTAGGCTTGCACCGCCAGGCGGTCGCAACGCTCGTTAAAGGGGTGTCCGTCGTGCCCCTTTACCCATTCCACGGTAACTTGGTGGCGGCGCAGCTGGGCGAGCATCCGCTCCCACAGATCCACATTGAGAGCGGGCTTTTTATCGGCTTTGCGCCAGCCTTTTTGCTCCCATTGGAACACCCAGCCTTGGTTAATACTTTCGCAAAGGTAGCGGGAATCGCTTACCAAAGTTACGGCGCAGGGCTCTTTTAATTGTTCCAGCCCCATAATGGCTGCCAGCAGCTCCATGCGGTTGTTGGTGGTTTGGGGTTCGGCGCCGCTCAGCTCCTTTTCCACCCCCTGGTATACCAGGATGGTGCCCCAGCCGCCGGGACCGGGGTTTCCGCTGCAGGCACCGTCGGAATAAACGGTTACGGCCTTCATGGGCGGATCCCCAAGGCATCTGCTAAAATATCGTAATACTCCTGGTTAGGAACAGAAAGTTTATCCCGCTCAATGCCGTAAAAGATCTCTTTGGCACGTACCCGGTATCCATCGATATAAGCGCTTTGCGCAGCCGCCAAATATCCATCGTGCTCCACCATATCCCCCACGCTGTTGAGCAGTTCCTCTGCCTCCTGCTGGGAGAGGGCAAGGGCTTCGTTGCTTTCTTTTAAAGCACTGTTTTCCTTTTTCAGGGCGGCGTTTTCCTCTTGAATATTCTTTAAGGTGGATTGCCCGGCGTGGATCTCCTCATTGTTTTCCGACATTGCCTGGTGGATGCGGGAGGTGATCAAATAACTGCCGGCGATCAACCCGGAGATCACGATAACGAATACCAGGGTGTAGATCACCAAAAATTTAATGTCTTTTTTCACTACCGCCGGGGAGTCCTGGGGCTTCTCTTTAGGAACTTCTTGGGGAGCTTCTTCTTGAGCGGGCGCCTCTTGGGGCTCTTCAGCTAGGGTTTCCTCAAGGGTTTCTTCGACCGGCGCTTCTGCCGGGAGGTCTTCGGCGGGTTGGTCTGCTTCCGGCAGGGGGGCGGCTTCTTCCGCTAAAGGTTCAGCAGCAGGCTCCGCCGCCTCTTCTTTGGCAGGTTCTTCCGGAGGAGTGGTTTTTTCTTCGGTTATTTCTTGCTGATCCAAGCCTGCGGCCTTCCACAGCTCGTCCAGTAAGGATTTTTCCTCTTTGTTCATCTTCCGGATTCTCCTTCTAATATCTCAATGATCTTTTCCAGCTCGCTTACGGAATAGTAGCTGATCTCCACCTTGCCCTTATTATTGGGCTTATGGTGGATCACCACTTTGTTGCCCACCCGGGCAGATGCACGGGTTTCCAATTCCCGCAGTGCCCGGGCAACAGAGGGATCGGCAACGGGGGCGGGTTTAGGCTCTGCCTTGCTTTTTTTGGCAAGTTCCTCTGCTTGGCGCACGCTTAAGCCCTCTGTAATAATTCGGTTAGCCAGCGCTAACTGTGTATCTGGGTTCTCTATGCTGAGCAGGGCACGGGCGTGACCGGCGGAAAGCTCGCCGGTTTTAATAAAGTCCAATATCTGCTCCGGCAAAGCCAGCAGCCGCAGGGTGTTTGCCACCGCCGAGCGGGATTTGGATACGGTTTCGGCGATCTTTTCTTGGGTCATGCCGTAGTCTTCCATTAAATTGCGGTAACCAAGGGCTTCTTCAATGGGGTTTAAGTCCTCCCGTTGAAGATTTTCGATCAGGCTGATCTCGCTGATTTCCTGGGGGGTGTATTCCCGGATCAAAGCGGGAACCTCCTCCAAGCCTGCCATGCGGCAGGCACGCCAACGGCGCTCCCCTGCGATAATGCGGTAGCGATCTCCCTCGATGGGGGTTACGATAATGGGCTGGATCAGCCCATGCTCTTTAATGGAGTTTGCCAGTTGTTCCATGGCTTCTTCGTCGAAGTGCTTACGGGGCTGATTTTTATCCGGTTCGATTTGGGAAAGCCGCAGCAGGGTGTCCTGTTTCGGCTGTTCCTCCAGTTCCATTAAATTGTCTGCAAAAAGGGCATCCAAGCCTTTGCCTAATCCGCCTTTTTTCATACCTGTGTTTCCTCATTTCTTTGCAAAAATTCCCGGGTCATCTCCCGATAAGCCAGCGCGCCTTTGGAGTAGCGGTCGTACACCTGCACCGGCACGCCGTGGCTGGGAGCCTCGGATAGCCGCACGTTGCGGCAGATCACGGTTTTATAAACCTTGTTGCCAAAATATTTTTTAATTTCGTTTGCCACCTGCAGGGTCACGTTCATTCTGCCGTCGTACATGGTGAGCAACACGCCCTCAATATAAAGGGCGGGATTATAGCGGCTTTTTACCAATTTGATGGTATTCACTAATTGGGATACCCCTTCCAGCGCCAGGTATTCCGGCTGTAAAGGGATGATCACGCTGTTAGAAGCGTTAAGGGCGTTTAAGGTGAGCAGAGAAAGGGAAGGCGGGCAATCTATAATAATATAGTCGTAAAGATGCCGCACTTTATTAAGGGCCGCTTTCAGCAGTCCTTCCCTATTCTCCATGGAAACCATTTCGATCTCGGCACCCGCCAGATTCATATTGGTGGGCAGGATGTCGATGTTTTTATACTTGGTGGTCACAATGGCTTCCCGCACGGTGTTTTCGCCGATCAGCACCTCGTAAACGGATTTTTCAATATTCCGCTTGTTTACGCCGAAACTGCTGGTGCCGTTGGCCTGGGGGTCGATGTCCACAAACAGGGTCTTCTTCCCCTCTTCTGCCAGCTGGTAAGCCAAGCTTACGGCAGTGGTGGTTTTCCCCACGCCGCCTTTTTGGTTGGTAATGGAAACAATTTTTCCCACGTGTAAAATCTTCTTTCTTTTATTCTTACTGCTTATTGTACCACACTGCACCGTAAAATAAAAGAGGTTTCTCAAATTTAATTTGTTTCACGTGAAACAACCGGGGCGGTTTTGAAAAATAATGTTTCACGTGAAACATTTATTATATGTTTTTCTGCGTTCTGCGTCTTTTGCTGATTAGATCCTTGTTAGGGTCAAAAAAGAATGCAGATTTCGTTGAAATGATCCGAAGGCGTATGTGATACGCCGAGAGGTCATTTCGACGGAAAGCAGAAAATTTAAATAAAAACTCGGCTTTGCCGAGTTTTTCCTTAATTAAAACCAAGGAGAAAGAGTAGAAACCGTCCTCTTGGTTCAAACTATAATTATTGGCATCAGTCACAACAGGACACCTTTTTTCTGCGTTCTGTGTCTTTTTTGTCCCTAACACAAACAGAGAGTATACCGGGGAAGTATACTCTCTGTTTGCATATAGGGGATTAGGATGTTTATAAGCAAACACGGGTCATCCGTGTTTGTTTATGCGAATAATGTATTCCACAAACCCCTCCTCATCGATGATCTGAGTTTGCGGTTTAATTCCTGCTTGTTTCAGGGTTGCCACTGTGTGATTTAAGGTGTTGATGCAAAGGCGAATATCTTTGATGCAACCCACCTTGCGGGGGCGTTGCTTTTTCTGCTTGGGGGTTAGAGTTTGAGCGATCAGCGCATCGGTTTCTTTTACGTTCAACGCTTCATCGATCACCCTTTCCAATAGATCCATCAGCTGATCCTGGTCGTCGATCCGCAACAGTGCACGGGCGTGGCGCTCGGTGAGGCCGTTTTTGTTGATGAGGATCTGTGCGCTGATGGGAAGCTTGAGTAACCGCAGCTTATTGGCAATGGTGGAGGGGTCCTTGCTCATCTCCCGAGCGATCTCTGCCTGGGAAAGATTAAAATCCTCCATCAGTCGGCGGTAGGCGGCGGCTTCTTCAAAAAAAGAGAGATTTTCCCGCTGGAGATTTTCAATAAGGGAAAGCTTTGCCGCCTCGGCGGGAGTTTTTTCGGTAAGCACGCAAGGCACGCTTTGCAATCCCGCCATTTTGGCGGCACGCAACCGCCGTTCCCCGGCGATCAGCCGAAAGTGTTCCCCCTCCTCCACCACTACCAGAGGTTGCAGGATCCCGTGGGCAGCAATGCTTTGGGAAAGTTCTTGCAGCCCCTCTTCCCTAAAAAGGGTGCGGGGCTGGTGAGGCGCCGGTAATATTTTTGTGACCGGCAGCCATTGCAGGCCGTCTTTTTGTTTGGTGCGGTTTTTTGCCACGGCTTGTCCCTCCCCTCGTGTGATTTAAGTTTAAGGTTTTTTTGGGCTAAAAGCAAGAAAAACCCCTCGTCATAATCTGACAAGGGGTTTTAAAACACTCGAAATAGGGCGATGCTTTTATGGGGCTTACTGGATCTCTTTTAGCCATTTGTGCAAGGATTTTTCGCTGATGGATGCCACAAAGGCTTCTTGAATCAAGCCGTTTTTGTCGATAAAATATGTGATGGGGGTGCCCTTTACGTTGTAGATCTCGGCAATGGCGCCGTCCAGATCAAAAAGCGTGTGGGGAAACAGGGTAATATGGTTTTTCTCCATAATGGCGATCTGTTCCTTTATAGAGCCCTTGCCGGTGGCAACGGCAATCACATCCACATCATATTGGGGGGCGATGTCGGAAAGTTGTTGCATCAGTTCAATGGCTTTGCCGGTATCATGGTTAAAAAAGACCAACACGGTGCCTTTTCCGTTGGCGCCATAGTTATCGGAAAGGGAGTATAATGTTTTGCCGTTGGCAGTTACACCGGTAATGTCCGGGGCGCAGGGGGGCTCCTCCTCTTTCCATAGGGCGGAGATCACAAAATAAGAAACTAAAAATATTACCGCAACCGCCGCCACAATTATGGCAGTGCGGGCATAACGGGGGAACTTTTGCATAGAATATATCTCTCCTTTATGAGGACTTTTTTGTTCTTGCCCTTATTATAAATAAAATGTAGGAATTTTGCAACCCTGCTTTGTTGCATTTTTTCTTGGAGTGTGCTACTATGAAAGAAGACTCACGGGAGGATGAAAATGAAGAACAGATTTAGAAAAACAGTTCGGTATTTCGCCGGCATTCTTGCCGGCGCGGCGTTGCTAACAGCACTGTTATCTACCAATATAATACAAAGAGAAATCCAACGTATTTTCGGCGTTGCTCCGGGGAGCGCAGGCGAAGGCCCGGAGGGGGTGTACCACACCGTTTATTATGTGAACGGAAAGGAATCCACTCAGGATAGCAAGGAGCCAACCGCAGATGTAAAGCAGGTTTGCCACAGCCGGGAGGTTGCCCGGCTGGTGAATTTTGCCGAAGGATACCGGCTGGACTTCCCTGCCGGCACGGAATTTGATTTTACCTTAAGCGAAGCGGTGGTAAAGGGATATGGAGAGGGCTATGAATTTGCAGTGTCCATGGAGCATTGCCCTTATGCTGCGCCCCACCCGGAAATGACCCGGGGGCTTGCTCGCTATGCCCCGCAGTTTTCCTATGAAACCGGCCTGGATCAATATATTGGGTATTACCAAAGCCGCTTTCTTTTGAGCGAAACCTGGCAAAAAAACAACCGTGTAACGGTGAGTGAGCCGGAAATTTTAGATGCCGCCGGATATAAGGCGTATCGCTTTGATGCGGTGATCAACGAAATGGCGGCAGAGCGGTACAACGGCTACAGTTACCTTTATATTTGCGTGGAAAACCAACAGTTCTTAAGGGTGGTGGCAAAATATTCTGCTGAAGATAAGGCGGTGCCTGCCTTTTTGCCCAACCTGCTGGCATCCTTCAGCCCGGTTGCACAGCGGGGAGAACTCCATAACAGCACCGATTTTTCCCCCGTTCTGCCGGAAAATTGGTCTGCAGAAACCAAGCGGGTGTACCAAAACATTGTAAAGGGAGATCTGCGCTGGGGCATCTATACCACCGACGTAACCAAAACCGGTATGCAGGAAACCATACCCGCTTTGGAGGAAAAATTGGATTATCAGTTCCCGGTGGTGCTCTCCTATGTGCACTCCATTGAAGAGTTCCCCCTGGAATTTATGAATGCCAACTGGGAGAAGGGGCGGCTGGTGGAGCTTACTTATCAGCTCACCGAAAACAACAACGAGGATATGTTTGGCTACAGCCCGGCATTAGATCTTTATCGGGGGCTCAACGAAGAAACGGTGCGTAGGTTTGCCCGCCGTGCCAAGGAATTCGGGCATCCCTTTTTGTTCCGCCCCTGCAACGAAATGAACAGCGATTGGACCAGCTACGGCGGGGTGGTCAACATGGCAGATCCCGGCATCTTTGTGGAAAATTGGCGCACGATCTATCGCATTTTCCAAGAAGAGGGCGTTGATAACTGCATTTGGATCTATAATCCCAACGACCGCAATGCACCCCCCAACCGTTGGAACGATTCCGTTGTCTACTATCCGGGTAACGAATACGCCCAGATGATCGGGGTAACCGGCTATAATAATGGCACCTATTATACCCAGTGGGCAGAGGAATGGCGGGAATTCGATGTGATCTACGATCATATTCAAGAATTGTATCAGGGAACATACGGAGAATTTCCTTGGATCATTACCGAGTTTTCGTCCAGCAGTATTGGCGGAGATAAGGCGGCATGGATCGAAAATATGTTCCGGCACATCGGGAAGTATTCCAACATTAAAATAGCGGTGTGGTTCAGCTCTGCCGATTGGGATGCACAGGGGAATGTGGCACGCCCCTATTGGCTGGACGAAACCCCGGAAACCACCGGCGCCTTTCGGGAGGGGCTCACGAATTATACCGATCAACCGCTTATTTCTTAACTATTGCCTCGGGGAGAAAAGTATAGTATAATAATTAAATGTCAATTTATGAAGTAGTGGAGGATGCATGAAGGATTTTTACCTGCAAGAGAAAAACGGTGTGATCACCTTAAAATGCCGAGCGTTCGAGGGGATCCCGGGTTTGCGCCATGGCTTTTCCACCCGCCACGGCGGGGTGAGCCAGGGGTATCTTGCCTCCATGAGCTTTTCCTACAATAAAGAAGAGGAAGCGATCGTAGACGAAAACTTCCGCCGCTTTTCTGCCGCCAACGGATTGCCCTTTGAAAGCCTGGTGCTTACCCATCAGACCCACACCAACCATGTGGTCACTGTGGATGAAGCCTTTAAAAACAAAGGGCGGTGCCGGGATCTGCGGGAAACCGACGGCCTGGTAACAAAAACCCCCGGTGTGGGTCTTGTGTGCTTCACGGCAGATTGTGTGCCCCTTTTATTGGCAGATCCTCAAAGCGGTGCCATTGCCGCCGTGCACGCCGGCTGGCGGGGCACGGTGCAGGAGATTGCCGCAAAGGTGGTGGAGCAGATGATTGCCGCCGGTGCCAAGGCAGAAAATATACTTGCTGCTATCGGTCCCTCCATCGGGCCCTGCTGTTTTGAGGTGGGCGCCGAGGTGCAGGAGGCGTTTACCGCCCGCTTTGGCGGGGAACTGCCGGTGGTGGCTTCCGGCCGAGAGGGGCACACCATGGTGGATCTGTGGCAGGCAAATCGGCTGGTGTTGCAGGGTGCCGGCGTGGAAAATTCCCACATTTTTACGGCAAAAATTTGTACATTCTGTAATAATAAGGACTTTTATTCCCATCGGTATACAAAAGGACGCCGTGGAAACCTGATTGCGGCGATCTCCATGGAGGAAGTATGAAACGAATTATTTTATGGCTTATAGCGGCATTGCTGCTCCTTTCCGGCTGTGAGGGTGTGGAAGTTGATCAGCCGAAGGATCAACTGGGTGCCTATAGCAATACGGGTGAAGAGGAGATGCAAACCGTACCCGCCCGTCATTATATCTCCATGATCTTTTATGAGGATATGGACATCAACCCCCTCACCACCACCAACAGTGAAAACCACGAGCTGCTTAAATTGGTGTATAGTCCGCTTGTTCGCCTGAACGGTAAATTAGAGGCAAACTATGTGCTGGCAGAGCGTGTAGAAAATAAGGGCACCCAAGTAACAGTGGTGTTGAAAAAGGATCTGAAATTCAGCGACGGCACGGCGGTTACCGCCGGGGATGTGGCATCCAGCTTTTATACGGTACGCAATACCCCCACCTCCCCCTATCACAAGCGGCTGAGTAATGTGAAAACCTATGCGGCGGTGGATGAGCGCACCCTTTCCATCACCCTGAAAGAGCCGGATGCAGATTTTGTGAATTGCCTGGATATTCCCATTAAGCAAAAAAACGGAGATGGGGGCTGCGGTCCTTATCAGTTTTCCGTTTCCGGGGGTGAGCGGGTGCTGGTGCCCAATGCCAACTATTTTGTGCAGCCGGGAATTGCCATGATCTATCTGAAAAAGCCCGCCAACGAAAAAGAGCGCAAAAATTTGTTTTCCGTGGGGCTTTTAGACGTATATTTTGCCACGGCAGAGAGCGATTTGGTGTTCTCCGGAGGCAAAAACTACCAGGTGCAGACCTATGCGGGAGATAACCTTTTATATTTAGGGGTCAACTGCCGGGAGGGTCCTTTGGCAGATGCAAAACTGCGTGGTTTTTTAAACGACCTGATCAGCCGGGAAAAGCTGGTGAAAAACGTATTGCTGGACCAGGCAGAGGCAACGGCTTACCCGTTCCAGCCTGCCTGGTATAAAGCCGAGGGGCTGGAGCAGGAGAAAAATTGGGCGGATGCCCTGGAGAAAAAGCAAGCCGCCGCCAAGCTGAAACTGAACCTTACCGAAGATAAACTGCTGGACCAAGAGGGCAATCAACTCACCTTCCCGCTACTGGTGGCAGAGGGCAGCGAGGTACACCGGGATGTGGCGCAGGCGGTGGCAGAAAGCCTTGCTCTGTCGGGGGTGAAGATCCAAATAGAAGCGGTACCCCGTGCCGATTATAACGCCCGCTTGCAGGCGGGGGAATATACCCTTTACCTGGGCGAGATAAAAACCGGCAGAACATTGAACACCACCCTTTTTGCCGCCGGAAGCGCTGTGAACTACAGCGGCGTGCAGTTTGAAAAACTGGAGGCTGCTGCTGCCGGGTACCGGGCAGGGGAAAAGAGTCTTACCGATTTTGCAAAGGTATTTGATCGGTACACTCCCATTCTGCCGTTGGCATATCGGCGGGGGGTACTTTTTGTGGCGTCGGATATTGGAAAATTCCAAGCCGCCGGCACCTGGGCGCTTTACGGCGATATAACCAAACTGATCACCAAAGAAACGGAGTTAAAGAAATGATCGCACTGAAAAACGGAACAGATATTCGGGGCACTGCCCTGGGAGAAAAACCCAACCTTACCCCGGAGCGGGCAGAACTTTTGGGCAAAGCCTTTGTTGCCTTTTTGGAAAAGCAGGGGGCAGCGGTGCCGCCAACCGTAGCGGTGGGGCGGGATCCCCGCCTTTCCGGAGAGGCTTTAAAAGAGGGCTTGGTGCGGGGGCTGCGGTCCATGGGCGCCCAGGTGCTGGATTGCGGGCTTGCCACCACTCCTTCTATGTTTTTTTCCACCTATCACGAGGAAAGCAGTTGCGATGGCGCCATCGAGATCACTGCCTCCCACCTCCCCTACGATAAAAACGGACTGAAATTCTTTACCAAAGACGGCGGTATCGACGGAAAAGACGTAAGTGAACTGATCCGCCTGGCAGAGGAGGACCTCTTCCCTGCCCGTCCCCAAGGACCGATTCTGGAATTTGATCTGATGACCCCTTATAGCCAAAGCCTTACGGATCTGGTGCGGCGCAAAACCGGCGAGGAACGCCCCTTGGAGGGGGTTTCGGTAACGGTGGATGCAGGCAACGGCGCCGGCGGATTCTTTGTGGATAAGGTGCTGGTGCCCTTGGGCGCCGATGCGTCGGGTTCTGTGTATCTGGAGCCGGACGGCACCTTCCCCAACCATATTCCCAATCCGGAAAACAAAGCGGCAATGGCGGCGTGCGCCCAGGCTACCTTAAAAGCCGGTGCCGATATGGGCATCTGCTTTGATACCGACTGTGACCGTTCTGCCATTGTAGACGGCAGTGGCATGGAGATCAACCGCAACCGTATGATCGCCATGGCGGCGGCGCTGATGCTGCGGGAGCACCCCGGCTGTACCATTGTGACCGATTCCGTTACCTCCAAAGGGCTGGCGGCATTTATCGAGGAGCGGGGCGGGAAGCACCATCGGTTTATGCGGGGCTATAAAAAGGTGATCGACGAAGCCATCCGCCTGGAAAAAACCGGCGTTTGTGCCCCTCTTGCCATGGAAACCAGTGGGCACGGGGCTTTAAAAGAGAACCGTTACCTGGACGACGGCTCCTACCTGGCAGCCCGGATGCTGGCAGAATTGGCGTTGTTGAAAAAAGAGGGCAAGCCCCTCACCTCTCTGATCGAGGGTTTGGCAGAGCCGGCAGATTCCTTGGAATTGCGGGCAGATATTAAGGCAGAAGATTTTAAAGGTTACGGCGCCCGTGTGCTCACAGAATTGGAAAATTACTGCAAGGAGCAGGGCTGGGAGCTGGAGTCCCCCAACTACGAAGGGGTGCGGGTGAACTTCGGCAAGGAGCAGGGGGATGGCTGGTTTTTGGTGCGGATGTCCCTCCACGATCCGGTGATCCCCATGAACGTGGAAAGTGATACACCCGGCGGCGCCAAGGAAATTGCCCGGCGATTATATGCCTTTTTAGAGAGATTTGATGCCCTTTCCTTGCCGGAAATAGGGTAAAAACTTAAAATATTTTGAAAAAAATGGTTTACTAATAAAATTCTTATGTTATAATGTTAGGTGGTAAATTTGCAAATGGGCAGATTTCCAAATGAATTTGTTTAAAAAATATTATAAAAGGAGAAAAGAAAAATGAGCAAAAAGTTTGTTTACCTTTTCAAAGAAGGCAACGCTACCATGCGTGAGCTGCTCGGCGGTAAGGGCGCAAACCTGGCAGAGATGACCGCAATCGGTCTTCCCGTACCCCAGGGCTTCACCGTATCCACCGAGGCTTGTACTCAGTATTATGAGGACGGCCGCAAGATCAACGATGACATCAAGGCAGAGATCCTTGAGAACATCACCAAGATGGAAGAGATCACCGGCAAAAAGTTCGGCGATAAAGAGAATCCTCTTCTGGTTTCCGTTCGTTCCGGTGCCCGTGCTTCCATGCCCGGTATGATGGATACCATTTTGAACCTGGGCTTGAATGAAGAAGTTGTTGAAACCATGGCTGCTATGTCCGGTAATGCCCGCTGGGCTTACGACTGCTACCGTCGTTTCATTCAGATGTATTCCGACGTTGTTATGGAAGTGGGTAAGAAATACTTTGAAGAGCTCATCGACGAGATGAAGGAAGCAAAGGGTGTTACCCAGGACGTTGAGCTGACCGCCGAGGATCTGAAGGTTCTGGCAGAGCAGTTCAAGGCCGAGTACAAAAATAAGATCGGTAAGGACTTCCCCTCCGATCCCGTTGAGCAGCTGATGGGCGCTGTGGAAGCAGTGTTCCGTTCTTGGGATAACCCCCGTGCAAACGTTTACAGACGTGACAATGATATTCCCTACTCCTGGGGTACCGCTGTTAACGTACAGATGATGGCTTTCGGTAACATGGGTGATAACTGTGGTACCGGTGTTGCATAAGTCGGAGGCCA
>JAZSRD010000102.1:0-37611 GCA_045538295.1 Eubacteriales bacterium | reverse complement strand
AACGGATGCGGTTTGATAAGTAATTCCATCGTCCACGATCTCTTTAATTTGCTCCCAGGTAGCCTCCGGCTTCAAAAGGGTATGGTCCACTGCACTTAAAATTGTTTTTATTTCCATTAGATCATCCTCCGAATTGTTCATAATTTTATTATATACGAATTTCAACAATAAAAAAAGAGGATTTCTGAAATTAAATTAAAAGCCAAGTCGAAGGGGCACCCTTCGACTTGGCTTTTTACTATTTCAATGCTTCCCATGCGGTGGGAAACGGCTCCAAGGAACGCTTTAAGATCCCGTTCATATGGGCGATTGCCATGCCGTAGTTGGTCATGGGCACTCCCAAGTTCTTTGCCCGCTTGCTCCGGGAGCCCATCTCCCGATCGTTGAGCATACAGCCGCCGCAATGGATCACCAAGGCGTACGGAGTCAGATCCTCGGGGAATTCTCCACCGGAGGTGAATTCAAACTGCAGATCCTTTCCGGTATGTTTTTTTATCCATGCCGGCATTTTCACAGTGCCAATATCCCCGCACTGGCGGTGGTGGGTGCACCCCTCCGAGATCAGCACCCGATCTCCATCCTGCAACCGATCCAAAGTGGTGGCGTTTTTAACCGCCTCCACCAAATTGCCTTTATACCGCACAAAGAGGATGGAAAAAGAGGTTAAGGGAATTTCCGGCGGCACGATCTTTGCCACCTTACCAAAAGCCTGGGAATCGGTAATCACCATGCGGGGCGGCGCTTTCAGCGCCTGCAGGGTAGTCGCCAGTTCCGTTTCCTTGGTAACCAGCGCCACGGCACCCCCATCCAAAATATCCCGAATGGTTTGTTGCTGGGGCAGGATCAACCGCCCCTTGGGTGCCGATTCATCAATAGGGGTAACCAGCACCACCACATCCCCCGGAGATAGCAGATCTGCCACCAGCCGTTTGGCGTTTTGCTGCCCCGGGGTAAGGGTTGCCAATTTCTCTTTTAAACGCGGGATCTGCCACCCGGTAAGGGCACTTACCGCAAGGGTGTTTTCTGTTTCTGCAGGCGGCTCTTTTGCAAGATCCGCTTTGTTATAGACCACAAGATAAGGGATCTCCCGCTCTTGAAACAGCTTGATCAATTCTTCCTCTGCCGGGCAAAGGGGTGCCGTAACATCGGTCACCAGCACTGCCATATGGATCTTGCCCAGCATCTGCTTGGTTTTTTGCACCCGCAGTTCGCCCAGTTCCCCTTCGTCGTCGATGCCCGGGGTGTCGATAATTACCACAGGCCCCAGGGGTAACAGTTCCATGGCCTTTTGCACCGGGTCGGTGGTGGTACCCTTAACCGAGGAAACCACCGAAAGCTGCTGCCCGGTTACCCCGTTGACCACGCTGGATTTACCTGCATTACGCAAGCCAAAAAAGCCGATATGCAGCCGCTCGGCTGCCGGTGTGGCATTCATGGCTTAAAACCGGAAATCACGGCGGTTAGACGCCTTGATGTCCTCAATATTCTTCCGTGCGATCTCCCGCACCTTTTCGTTGGGGATCTTTTGTAGTTCCTCTTCGATCATCTTGAAACCGATCTTTTGAGTTTCTTCCGTTGCATAGTCCACCAAATACTCCGTTAGAGTCATCAGTGCGTTGGGCTGGCAGCAATTCACGATCTGCCCGGTCTTGCAAAGGCTCATAAACCGATCCCCGGTGCGCCCCTCCCGATAGCAGGCAGTGCAGAAGGAGGGAATATGCCCCATCTCCATCAGCCACCGTACCACTTCATCTAAAGTACGCTGGTCCGATACATCAAACTGCTCGGAATCGTGGGGGCGTTCTTCTTCGGTATAGCCACCCACCGAGGTGCGGGAAGCGCCGCTGATCTGAGAGATGCCCATCTTCAGCGCTCTGCCCCGTACTTCCTGGGATTCCCGCGTGCTGATAATCATGCCGGTATAGGGCACCGCAATGCGGATACAGGCGATGAGTTTTTCAAACATATCGTCGGGGAAGGAATTATCGAATTCATCGGGATCAATATCGTCGGCACGCTTTAACCGAGGCACACTGATGGTATGGGGACCTACCCCATGCACCGCCTCCAGATGCTCTGCGTGCATCATCAGGCCCACAAATTCATACAGATAATTTTCCAGCCCAAACAATACGCCCAGACCCACGTCGTCGATCCCGCCCTCCATGGCACGGTCCATGGCTTCGGTATGGTAATCGTAATCGTGCTTGGGTCCAGTGGGGTGCAGCTGCAAATAACTTTCTTTATTATAGGTTTCCTGGAACAAGATATATGTACCGATGCCCGCCTCTTTCAGTTTGCGGTAATTTTCCACGGTGGTGGCGGCAATATTCACATTCACTCGGCGGATGGCGCCGTTTTTATGGTTGATGCTGTAGATGGTTTTGATACATTCCAAAATATACTCGATGGGGTTGTGTACCGGATCCTCTCCCGCCTCAATGGCAAGGCGCTTATGCCCCATATCCTGCAGAGCGATCACCTCGGCACGCACTTCCTCCTGGGTGAGTTTTTTACGGGCGATATGCTTATTTTTCAGATGATATGGGCAGTAAACACAGCCATTTACACAATAATTAGACAAATAAAGGGGAGCAAACATCACGATCCGGTTGCCGTAGAACTTCAGTTTGATCTCTTCTGCCAGGTTGCGGATCTCCTCCACCTTTTCGGGAATTTCACAGGCAAGCAGTACCGCCGCCTCCCGGTGGCTTAACCCGCTGCAGGTGATCCCTGCTTCCGTTTTTTTAGGCCGAGCCTTTTCCAAAAGCCGATCGATCAGCTCCACGTTGTCCTTATTTGCCTTGGCATAGGCAATGGTATCCAGAATTTCACCGTGATGGATAAATTCTTCTGCTTTTAATGATTTGGGATTATAGGTTGCCATTTTTAAACTCCTTTCTATCGCCCCGATCTACCACAATTTCGTAGCCGATGGAGCCCATGCGTTTTTTTAAGTTTTCAAATCCCTCTGCGGCTTCGTCGCCGGTGGAGATCTTGTTGTTATACAGCATATATTTTTTTCGTACCGATAGAGGGGATAGGTTGGGCATTACCACATTGGCGCCCGCCAAAATTCCCTGCTCCCGCCCGGTTTGATGAATGGTGCCCAGTGCCGTGGTGGCGGGCAGCAGCACCCCGGGGCAGATTAGCCGTACCAAGGAAAGCAGGTAGCAGGTCATCTCTAATGTTCCCGCCGGGTATTCCTTAAAGGGGGTATCCTCATGGGGGATAAAGGGACCGATGCCGCACATATCCGGCTGAAATTCTTCGATAAACTTCAAGTCTTTTGCCAACTCTTTATTGGTTTGGTAGGGGGAGCCCACCATCATGCCGCACCCCACCTGAAAGCCGATCTCCCGCAAGGTCTGCAAACATTCCATGCGGCTTTCCAGCCTCATAGCAGAAGGATGAAGCCGGCTGTAATGGGTGGCATCGGCGGTTTCGTGGCGCAAAAGATAGCGGTCTGCTCCCGCATCAAAAAGGCGTTGGTAGCTTTCTCTGCTCCGCTCCCCTAAAGAAAGGGTCACGGCACAGTCGGGGTATTGCTCTTTGATCTGGCAAACCAGCCTGCACAAGCGGTCATCGGTAAAATAACCGTCCTCGCCCCCCTGGAGCACAAAGGTACGAAAGCCCAGCTTATAGCCCTCTTGGCAACATTCCAAAATCTGCTCTTCATTTAAACGGTAGCGGTCGCATTTCTCATTGCTTTTGCGAATGCCGCAATAGTAGCAATCGTTTTTACAAATGTTGCTAACCTCGATCAACCCACGGATGAAAACGGTATTTCCGTACACCCTTTTCCGCACCGTTGCCGCCATCTGCGCTGCCGTTGCCGCCAGTTCCGGGGTATAGGCGTTGAGCAGTTGTTCGTATTCCTGCAAGGAGAGCCTGCTCTCCCGCCGGAGTTTTTCTAATAATTTATTCATTGCTCATTACACCGGAATAGGCGGTCTTTACGCTCACATGGGGGATCCGCCCCAGTTTACCGGAAAGGGCGGCAATGGTATCTTGGGGAGCATCCACTGCCAGGCTCACAATATGAATTTTCTTTTTAGGATAAGGCAGCCCCATTCTGCCGATGATCATATCTCCGTATTCGTGGAGCACCGCATTAAAGGTTTCCACCGCATCACGGTTTTCAATAATAGCGCTGATCACAGCTACTCTTGTTTCCATATCTACCTCCAAAAAAATAACTGCGCCCAAAAAGGGCGCAGTGATCGTGTGGTTTCTTTCGATTTAAAGCGCACCTTTCATTCAGAACATTTCTTTATGTCAGGTTCACTTTTATTATACAACATTCTGTAAAAATGTCAACGGTCTTATACAGTTTTTTCAAGTTCCCGCAGCATATCCCGGGCGTGGATAATATCGGCGATCTGTTGGTCGCCTTTGATCTCCCGCTCAATGGTAAAGGGGCCGTTGTAACCCACATCCTTCAGCCGTTTCAGTACCAAAGGAAAGTTTGCAAGGCCTTCGCCTGCCTTTACCTCTTTGCCCAGTTCCTTTCCGTTGGTGGGGTAAAAACCATCTTTTATGTGAATATCACGGATATATTGGCCAAACACCAACACCGCATCGGCGGCGTTGCCCTTGCCGTAAAGTATCAGGTTCGCCGTATCAAAGTTGATTCCCACATTATCCAGCCCGATCTCCTCGATGGCACGCAGTACCGTTACCGGAGTTTCCTGACCGGTTTCAAACAGAAAATACTGGTTCCGCTCTTTCATTACCTTGCAGATCTTCCGCAGGGTGCTCACCGTGCCCCGAAAATCAGGATCAAAATAGTTTTCCGGCAAAAAGCCCACGTGGGTAGCAATTTGGTTCACATGGATCTTTTGGGCAAATTCCGAGCCCAAAAGCAGTTCCTTTTCCCGGATCCCCCGGTAAGCCTCCGGCACCAGCCCCGCAGTAAGGGGACCATACGTAAAGTTCCATTCCACCGGACCGCTGTAACCGCACCAAAGGGTACTCACGGTGATTCCCGTTTCTTTTACCGCATTATTGATCTCGGCAGCAAATTCATCGGTATAAAGTTCCGGATCCCAAATACTGATCTGGCAGGATTGCAGATCCATTTCTTTCACCTTTTTTAACTCTACCAAAATATCCGTATCATTTTTTCGCACATGAATCATTACACCAAGTTGCATTGCTTATACCTCCACGATTTTGCCGCCGTTTTCGGCGCTTTCCATTAATTTCTTTACCAACTTCACCGTTTCTGCCGCATCCTGAGGTGTGTTCTTGGTATTCTCCAATTCTCCCAAGATGGTGCGGGCAAAAAACAGGCTTTCCTCTGCCATATGACTGTTTGTGGTGGTAGGCTCCAAGATATAGGGTTCCTCATTATCGGGAGTAACGGTGATCTTGCCGCCGCTCATTTCCACAGTCGCTTTTTCCAAATTCATCCGCAAACCGGCACGGAACTTGCTGCCAGTGCTTTGCCCCCAGTCGCCAATGGCAAAGATCAATTTGTCGTCGTAATGAAAACGGCTGTGAATGGTGGTGCACTTAGTACGGGCATCGTTAGTCAAAGCACTTACCGCCTTGGGATCTCCAAACAGATAGCGGATCATATCCACATCGTGAATATGCATATCCAATGCCACGCCGCCGGCACGGTTATAATCGTGGAACCAGCCGTCAAAACCCCAGCGGGGCATAGCGCTGAGCCGCTCGAAATAACCGCTTTCCACCTTGCCGTATTTGCCGCTGTCGATCAAACTTTTCAGGGCAAGATAGGCGCCATCGAACCGCAGGCACATGCCGATCATCAACTTTTTGCCGCTTTCCTCGGCGGCTTTTCTCATCTCAATGCACTGCTCCATGTTCAAGCCCATGGGCTTTTCGCATTGCACATGGTAGCCCCGGCGCAACAGCATGCAGGTGTATTCACAATGAAGATAGGTGGGTAAGCAAATGTCGATCACATCCAGATCTTCCTCTGCCAGCATCTCCTCTAAATCGGTATAAGTGCGGTACGCTTTTTGAGAAACATTTTCCGTGCCCTGATTAATGGTAATGATCTTCTCAAATTGCTTTTCATCAATATCGCAAAGGGCAACCAACTCCACCGGTGCCCCCTGCTCTGCCAACTGCTCATAGCCCTCTCTGTGGGCACGGGCAATGCCGCCGTAACCTAAAATACCTACTTTTAACATAGAAAAATCTCCTTTAATCTTGCAGATTTTGTAAATCCATGATACAATATTTCACAAACAAAATAAATACGATTTTGTTCATGTTCATTACAATATTGTTCGGGAGGGCGTTATGGATTATCGGCATCAACACTCTGTGCCGCTGGTGCGGGTGCAGGACCTTGTAACCATTCATTATTACGAGATCGATCCCGATTACCGCTTTAAGGGCGAAGAACACCCCTTTTGGGAACTGGTTTATGTGGACGACGGTGCCATTCATGCCTGCAACGGGAGGCATGATTGGCAGGCATCTGCCGGAGAATTGCTGTTTCATGCCCCGGGCGTATTTCACTTGGCAGAGGGAAACGGCAGGGATCAAGGGCATATATTTATTATTTCTTTCACCTCCCGCTCCCCGGCGTTAAAGCAGTTTCAGGATCAAAAAATCATGCTGCCGCAAAAAATGCGCTCATTGATCTCCGGCATTATGCTGGAAGCGCAATCCTTTTATGATATGGGTACCGATGGACTCTCTCCCCTGCCGGACGCCCCCAAGGGCGGCGACCAACTGATCCGGCTGTATCTGGAGCAGTTGCTGATCCTTCTTTACCGCCAGCAGACCGTTCGCCCGATCTCTCCTCAAGGAGAAGATCTGCCGGGCGAAATGATCCTTTATCTGAATAGTAAAGTTTACGGCAAACTATCCCTGCCGGAGCTGTGCGATCAACTGCATTACGGTAAAACACATTTATCCCGCATCTTCCGGGAAGAAACAGGCAAAACTATTATGGAATATTACCGCAGCCTGAAGATCCGCGAGGCTAAACGGTTGCTACGGGAACAAAATCTCACGGTGGCAGAGGTGGCAACCCTTCTTTGCTACGATACCCCCCAATACTTTTCCTATCAATTTAAAAAAGAAACCGGCATGACCCCCGGAAAATACCGTAATATAGGCTCTTGACAAGCAACGGTATTTTAGATAAAATAGATAAGGTTTTTAAAAACACGCGGGCGTGGCGGAATTGAGGGTCGCGACTGCGAAGCGCCGCCGGTGGCGGATGCAGCGAGCAGGTTAGCGGGTGCCGCAACACGGCAGATACCGAGCAAACAACGGCTTGCGACGGATATGCCGATGTTGCAAACGTCTTGATGATCTAAACTTTGATCAACCACCAACTTTCAAGCGTGGTTGCATCATCATCACCAACAACCTAATGCTTTCAAGCGTGGTTGCTTCATCATCACCAACAACTTAATATTTGCGGGCGTGGCGGAATTGGCAGACGTGCTAGATTTAGGATCTAGTGCCGTACGGCGTGCAGGTTCAAGTCCTGTCGCCCGCACCAAAATAAAAGGTCCCTAAAGCCTTGATTTCCAAGGCCTTAGGGATTTTTATTTTTGCTTTTTGGTGCAACTTGGGGCTTATTTGGGGCTTATTTGCTTAAAATGAGCCTATTTTTTATGCCTTTTCGGCTTGCTTTTCGAGAGCAGAAAGCAACTTGCCATAAATAAGTTTATTAGGCTGATAACAGTCGCTTAATAGAATCTCATTACCTCTGCCTTCAAAATGTTCCAGGATTGCCGCAGCGCAAGCAGCACTACGACTGAAGCCAAATTGGCATTGACAGATGAAATCCAGCCCATCTTTATAGGCATCATAAATGAATGCCGCCACTTTATCCGCATTGGCAAAGAAGGTATCAAAGGTGTATCCGTTTTCTTCAAAACCGCCCTCATCAATATCCGGCAGATTGATCTGCATAAAACG
Organism: Eubacteriales bacterium; assembly: GCA_045538295.1. Classification (GTDB taxonomy): domain Bacteria; phylum Bacillota; class Clostridia; order Oscillospirales; family QAKW01; genus QAKW01. The sequence goes on along the minus strand of JAZSRD010000102.1, from coordinate 29,691 downwards.
CTCTGCCTTGCCGGTGTAATCAATAGGCTTGGTAAGAAGATTGACCGGCTCATTATAGAAACTGATCACTGCCATATTCTCGAGCGGTCCCTTTCCTAAAAGTTCTTCAATCTTCGATTTTGAATAAACTGATACTTTCATAAAATCACCAACTTAAATTTTATAAATATATTTTACTATAAACTAGATTATTTTTAAAGTATAAGTTTAAAAAATAAAAGCAGCACGACGAAGTACTGCTTTTATCATATTTTAGTCCAAATAAGCGACGCAATATCATTCATCGTCAACTAATGGATAGTCACACCTGTATTCATGACAAGTATGCTCACCGCAAAAGACTATTTTGATATCTGAATTTTTCTCATAACGAACAACTTATGTTCACTTTTATTTTTTCATCTTAATCTGATTCTATAGATATATACAACGGATTTACAGTTGCACAAACACTACCATGCGCATCGCACTCTCCGCATCGCCACGAATAAGTGGTGATATATTGATTTTCACCAACACTATCGTCAAACGTTTCATCGATGGAATCAAAAAATATATCATCGCCACATTTAGGACACACCCACCATTTATTTTGGTTATCTCTTATATCGTATACGATTTCATCTTCGAGCACAATATAAGAATCAGGAACATCATCACGATTAGCAATGCGTATATTTTCTTCATTGAACTTATAGTTTTCCATTTATGTTTTCCTCCAAAAACTCCTTTTTCAATATTATTTTAACATCCCTCTATCACGACGCCATTTATATTCGTCGGTATAGTCTTCGGGCTTGGTGGGAATGCGCATTGTTCTGAATGAATAGGAATAAGCATCTCCATACATCCGTTTCACATATTCTTTTGCTTCATTTTCGGTATGCGCCCACACCTCATCCTTTACTTTGTGGTTATTAACCACACTTTCTACCATCCATTTACTTCCCATAACTTTTTCTCCTTTTTTAAAATTTATTTCATTGCTCGGATTTTACAACAATCTGGGCAGTATGAAAAACAAAAAGACTAGAGCTCCAATGATCACTGCCGTTAAACAACCGCCACCGGAAGTAGCATTAGTCGTTGGCTGGGTTATTGGCGGGGGTGTTTGTTTCGGCGGTTCAGAAAGGACCTCTGTTTCAATGGCATCTATATCGATCGGTTCCCCTTTTAAATATTCAGTTACGATTCTATATGCAGTTTTATTATCTACGCTTTTACTTTGCTCAATAGCCCCGTCTTTAGTTAAAGCGACGTACAAATTTCCGTCTTCGCCTATAAAAGTTACAACAGAATCATATGTTTTCTCCGACAAGGTTGAACGAACATGTAATTTACATTTTCCGCCGTTACTTGTAGCTTTTACAAACATTCCTCTTAATTTTTGCTTAGTGGGTTCAGACACTATTTCACCTTGTAAAGCTTCATCAATACTTTCCAACTCCACTTCACATTTTAATGTGACCGGTGGCTTTTTGGTTTCATTTTTATTTGATTTTTCCGGAGTATAATCGCTAAAAAGTCCATCTTCTTTTTCTTCTTCGATAATTCCGTGAGCTTTGTTCCATGTACCTATTTTCTTGACTAACGGAAAACATATTTTTTCCATAAAAGCCCTTTGGTCATAACCCAAAAGTTCGAGATAGGATATTTCAATTTTTGCAAAATTTGGTTCAGTATCGGACGTATAGCCACCGCCGCCCATTACTGAATCTGCTGTAAAAACCACTGTTTTTGGAGCACTACGATTCTTTCTTATCTTCGACAAATTAACTGTTATCTGCAATCTAAGATCTGCATTTTCATAATCTTCTCTCGGATAACAAGCCTGAACCATCGGTTTTGATGTCGTAGTAAGTGCCTTTTCTAAAGCCTGCCTGATCTCGTGTATCCACGGCCATCTTTCTTTGTCTATAAAAGTTGTCCCGTTTGACATAAGTTCATCCCCCATTCTTTTTTTATCATTTATTTTTACTTTTCTGTGTTTAATTCTTGTTTTTTGAACTATTATAGTTTCTTTGCATAACAGTAATTGACAATGAATTAAGAAATACTACTACCTCTTTAATAAGCTCATCTTCGGGCAATTGAATATCTTTATATTCCTTGCTGTCAAGAAACTCCCTGGAAAGATTATTTGCACGTTTTATATTTGGCCATTTTTTCAAATTAATATAATCCAGTACATTATTTGAAAAAATTTGATACACATTTCCACCAAGTTTCATAAAACTTGATAACGCTGTATACATCGGCGTATCGTGATCCAATGACAAATCAGCAAAAGTATTTACATTTGCAACGATATAGCCCACTTTTTCGCCTTTACAATATTCCTCCGTAAAGATGGGATATTTTTGATTGTTTATAGAAATATAGGCTTTGCCATCTTTGATATATAAGCCGTCAATATCCTTTAACTGAGCAAATCTCAACGGAGATTCACAACAATCATTAACACCGTATACAAATTTAACTGAATTAAGCAATTTACCAAACAAATTTGTCTTACCGTGAATTTTAGCAATTTTATTAATGAGTCTGATTGGGAAACAGCCAAAATCATAAAATCGATCTTGTGTGTTTAGACGGGCCAAGAAGTTCTTTTTGATATCTTCCTTTGAATAAAAACTTTCACCGCTCAACAGTGGAAATTGCACAGATGTCGCCGCCGTCCCACAGGGAGCCTCTTCACTTTTAATAAATGCAATAAGCATATTCACGGCGCTACGATAATTTGACAATGTCTTTTTAGAAATTGATGTGTTGTTATCTTGTTGCGCCAGACTGATCATTCGCATTAAATTCTCACAAAATCGCTCTTGTTCTCCTCGTGTCATTTCAGAAAATAATTCAAACTTTTCTCGGCTTATACCAAGCAGGTTTCGACTTGCACCCTTCAAATAGGACACATAACTTTCTGTGCTTTTACACGAAACACCTGCGGCCAGCAAAAAAACCTTGTACTTCTCAAAAAATCTGTTCATCAACATAAAAAAACACCCTTTCATCTGTTTTTAATGTTAGCATAACAGATTTAAACCGATTTGTCCACCATTTAATTATATAAATTATCCAACAGTCAACCTTTATGAGATAAAATAAAGTTGACTGATATTGGAAGGTAGGGACAAATATAGTGAACTTTGGAGAAAAATTAAAAGTACTCAGAACCGGACAAAAATTATCGCAGCGAGAGCTTGCCGAGCGGCTGGGCGTTGCAAAGTCCGTAATCTCTTATTATGAGTCCGGCGATCGGTACCCCTCTTATGATGTATTGGTTCGCATGGCCCACCTCTTTCATGTTACAACCGATTACCTTCTTGATATGGATAAGGTTCGTTCTGTTGACGTATCAAACCTTTCAGAAGAAGAAATCGATGTAATTATTCAAATGATTAACGCGCTGGAAAAGAATAAGAAATAACCTATATTTTTATTTTAGCATATCCCATATCCGAAAAATCGACCATAAAATTAAAAAACCGATAGATTTTGCTTTATTGCAATTTCTATCGGTTTTATTTTTGTAAAATTATACTCTTACATCGCCATTCTGCTTTGAATGAACAACTATTTCAAGTTTTGGATTTGATTGTTTCAGTGCAGGTATATCAATTTTTTTTGCGGTCTCGGAATCAATATACAACAGACCGAGTGATTTCATCTTAAGCAAAGCCGAATAATCTGTAAGCTCCTCATTGCGTACAAGTTTCAAGTACTTAAGGGGCAAATCGGCCAAACAAGAAATATCAGATACGTTTGTTTCTGTCAGCCAAACTGATGTTAATTTAGGCAACCGGAGCAAGAACGTCAGATCATTTACTTGATCCTTTTCAAAAGTAACGCATCTTAGGTTTACGAGCGTTTTCACAAAAGAAAAATCCGTTATATTATTGTTTTTAAAGCGCAGACTCGTGAGCTGCGTGAGCCTTTTCCACTCGTGCTTGCTATCGAGTTCAACATTGGGGCATATAAACTCATACGCACTAGTGTAACCAAGAGGCTTTTGCGCTCTAGCAAGTTCGATATCGTATCGATCCAATTCCGCACAGGAATATTTTTGATGCATTTGCGAAACAGTTAAACGTATCTTGTTTCTAATCGATTGCGGTTCCAGAACCTCAACAAGATCGCCATGTTCCAAAGCCCATAGATATAAATCGTTTTCATTGGACGAAAGCGAGACCGTCGCCATTCCGTCAACATTTTCTAAAACACGGAACTTATCGCCAAATTGGTCGATCACCAATCCAATCTGAGTCTCCGGCACTTTAATCCACGCAGGTGCTGCATTGCCGCTTTGCATCAATGAATGAGAAGCCAAGTATTCATCAATGAATAGTTTACTGTTTATAACATCATAATCAATAAACTTATCTACCGTCTTTAATTCTTTAATCTTATCAATTCGGTAATGTTGAAGGGTATCCACATTAGGGTTGAAGGCAATTAAATAATAGAATCCGTTATACGGAACCATTCGCACCGGCTTAACAACCAATTCATCTTCTATAACTTTCAAAGATTTATTCAATTGATACTCTGCCAAGAAAAAGCCTACTGCTTTATTTTTATGTATGGCAGCACTTAAAGCCTCAATATTTTTCGAAACCTCTTCATTGGGAGTATGGTAGAACTGTCGCATTCCCTCCACGCTACCCACTTTTTCACCAAGGTTTCTACCCCCGAGTTTTAATAGCTTTTTAACAAGGCTTTTTGATTTGCTCAAAGGCAATTGCTTTGAAAAAATGGTGTTATCGATCAACCAAAGAAGTTCATCATCTGAAAATTGTCGTTCAACGTAATATTTTGAATAGAAAGAATTATCAACCTCATCATCACAACTTTTATGATTGATTACTCGTTCCACAAAGCCATCACCATTGATCAGTTCAGCGTCCACCAACTTATTCAGCAGTGCGCCCACAGTTTTAAGGTTGTCGTTGATTCCGTATTCTCTTCGCAGTTTTCCATGGATCTCCTTCCGGTTCATCTTAGTATCAGCCTCTGCTAAGATCTGATACACATATAACGCTCGTAATACTCTATGGCCTGTTCTCATTTTTTCTCACCTCATTAAAATTATAACGCAAAAATTTGTTTGATGCAATTATTATAACGAAATTTATGGGCGAAATTTCGCCTATAATCTCTGCTATAATGGGCTCATAGATTTGAGAAAGGAGTTTTAAAAAGTAGTTTTTAGTTGGTTTGGTTGAATTATTTTTTAAAAATGGAGGTAATGGAAAATGAGTAAGAAGTATTTTAATGAGGGGTATGATATGTCCCCTGCAGACTATGCAAAGGTATTGTTTGAAAACACAAATGATAATTGTCTTACATTATCACGCAGAAATGAAGATCCTTTTTCGGATGAATACGATAAACAGTATTTCGAATCCTACACCATGAATTGGAATAATCAAGATCTGCAAGAGGTTATTAATGATTTTGGAGTTTTATATTCCGAACTAAAAAATAGTGTAGAAAAATATGGTGTTGATACTACCATTGAATGGTTAAAATCAGAATTAGATGATAAGGGTATCGCTTATAGAGCAACGAGACTCTGTAGAATTATCGAGCTCGGTGCACCGGAAGTCATTATCAACTTTGAAGCCTGCAAACTTATGGATGCCATGATCATTTCACAGTTTGCTGTACCCCGTTAGTTCCAGTCGTATTCTCATCCAAATCTGGGGAGAACTTCAACCATCAGGCAGAATGGGCAAAGCTATCTCCCAGACTGACACAGGGAAAAGCATTTAACTACTATCCAAGAGGCCGCGTGGAAATTCGTAAAGGCAAGGTAGTCGTATACTGTCATCCGGATCTCACACAAATGCCATACCGAGCTTGGATTGTGAAAGAATTTGAAATATTAGAGCAGTGCCGGTTCGTGGCAGATGGCTCTGCGCATTATCACGCGAAAATGAGGTGATCCAATGAACCATGTATACCCTTTTTCTGCAATCATAGATAAGCTTGCTCAAGGTTGGGGACTCTATGGCGTGTTTGCCAATCCAGGGTTCGGAACAACAGCGTTAATGATGCAGATAGCCGACGAAATGAACAAAAGGAAAGATGGAACCGCAATTGTTGTTTCCATAGAACTATCAGAAGAACAGTGGCGGTACAGGATGCAAAAGGCCAACTTATCAGGAGACAGAGTAATTATCACCGATGAGTATATGCCAACAAAAGAGCATATTGAGAGATTAATAGAACAGGTAAAAAATGTATCCGTTGTATGTGTCGATTATTTTGAGCTATTAGACCGAGTGGTTCAAGAATCGCTGAGAGAAATGGCTGAAAAGCACAAATTACCGATTGTAGTATGTGGTAAATTGACAAGAGATTCAGGAGACTACGATCCAGAACTGAGGCCGGAGTTGTATTCTGTTGCTTTGTTTAGCGACGCATATAAAGCAAACAAAGTGTTATTGTTTGACTTTCTTGCACTTATGCATCGTAAACATAAGTGCGACAGAAATATTGGCACGGCACGGCGATATGATGTTAGCAACGAAACGGAACTCATCATAAAAAGAAATTTACATGGGGAGCTCGGTAGCACCTATATGGAGTGGGATGAGAATAAATTGAAATTCAAATTCTAATGACAAAGGAGAAGCACTGTGTACAGTTTACATGTGTTGGTTGGTAATAAGTTAAGACGATAAATTCATTTTTGCTGTTTTAAAAAATCATTACTTATTTTAAAATTTCGGAGGTAAAAACAATGATGATCAAAAATTACAATTCTTCTCTTTCCCTTTCTGATTATACCGTAGGTAACGCATACGCTTTTTATGTAAATAACTCTAACATCAGCCGGTTGGTCAAAGCCGACGAAAAAACAACCAGGAAGTTTGGGTTAAAATTATCGAGAATCATTAACAAAATCATCAACGTTGAAAATGATGGTAGATGGCTCTCCTTTACCCGCGTAATCGGCATTGTTGTTGATAAGCACGATGCTGTTAACCGTAACGATATTGACACTATCACCGTCATGTTCAAAACCGGCGATGGCAATTATAAACTTAATGAATATGCCGTCGGTTATCGCGATGTTTTAACGAATGAAAAAGACTTTGTGGCTCCTGCCGCTGTGCTTAGTACAGCGGTCAAAGAGACCCAATTAGGAATCAAAGAAACTTCTTTCCTTTACGCCAAACTATCGGCATAAACCGTATGATCGTCATATCAAATGAGGAGAAATTAATATGGATTTTTTGAAATTTGTCAACTCAAAAGATATCCGAGAGTATCTAAAAAAGATCGGCTATGTGCCCTCCCCTTTAGAATGTGCATGGCTCGTATACCACAATAATACCGCCATCTTAGAGGAGCGAATCATCGCCTGGCAATATATCATAGACAATATGCCTGATTCAAAACTGCCCAACATATCCGAAGAAAAGCCATATAGCACACTTCACAGTTTTCTCAAAAAGTATATTGAAATCAAGCAGGAGCATTTAACCGCTTTTATCTCTACGCATACCGGAGATTTCATTTATTACTACGAAGTGGAGTTGTTGCATGACGAAATTAAAAGTGAGCCTTTTTTTACATTCGAGGAATGCAAAAATGCAGTTTTTAACGATTATTCAAGCGAAAACATATCAGATATCAAAATTATTAAAATAAGGGTTTCAGACAAGAACCATAAACATCATTGGGTCTATTTATCTCCCGACGGATCGATTACAGATGTATGCGGTCCTTTAACAGAGACCGTATGGCAGTTGATTTCAACCTTCAAGAATCTCAAAGTGCGAATTCCCCTTCCGTTTAAATGCGGGGATATTCTCTATGATCCGATAAGTAAACTGCCGTTTGTACTTGAAAAGATCCGAGAAAATGACGAAGGCACCTACGCTGATATCATTTGTTTGGACTACCTTTCAAGTATGTTATACAAAGATCGGTTTTATCACTATACGAACTTTGTATATTGCCATGAAGAACTTTGCGGCCATAACAAACTCCTTAAATTAGTAAGCGAATATTATAAAGACCGACCCACCGATGTTTTAAATTATCTGAACCGGTATCTGCTCACTTATATAGATGGCGAATTGGACCGGTATACTGCGGAACATCAGTTAGTCAAAAAAGAATTAGGAATGTAAAGAAATCATTGTGTATAGAGGAATGCTTTATAATAGGGCAAACCGCCAGAAATCCGAATAAACACTGTGATTTTTTTGCAAGTTTGCCCTATTGAACACAAACTCCTAATATTATGGTTTTTCGGCGGTTTTACTTTGTCCCACTTTTGTCATATGTTAGTTGGTATAATGAAAGCACAATAAATAAAAAGGAGCCACTTTATGATCGTTAGAGAATTGTTAGATTGTTGTACTGTACGCGGGGTTGCTGATGTTATTGCTGAAATGGCAAAAGTTCCAAAAGAAAATATTGCCGAGTTAGAAAAAAGATGTCAACATATAATTGACGCATTAAAGGTCACAGCCGATTATTGCATTTTGGAAGACAAAAATTTTTGTTTTGTAGCAGTTGAAACTGATAAGTATCAAAATGTTCCGTATGTGACATTGACGGATTTGGACAAACTGTCGCAAAATAATTACGACATTACCAAAGTTACGGAATTCAGTTGGTTTTGGGGTCAAACACTGGGGGTGTCTGTTGATGAAAAAAGTTTTTTAAAATACGGTGCAGATGCTTTGCTTGGTGGAATACTATATCACATTACATATTTTGACCGAACTGAAGAAGAAATTAAACCGTTGCGTGAAATAGTTGAAAAAGAGGTTAATATTTAACAACAAGTTACATTATCAATATTTCTTTGATGAATAAAAATAATCCCTACCGATATTGTGAATTCGGTAGGGATTTTGTCTATTTAAAAAGCTAATGCTCTTGAGATGGTTTCGGCAGCTTGTTCTTGCGCCGATTTGATTTCATGAACATAAATATTCATTGTCGTGCTGGTTTGCGAATGACCAAGACGTGCAGAGGTTGTTTTTAAATCTACACCGGCTTCGATCATAATCGTTGCATTTGTATGTCTTAAACTATGTAATGAAACAGCATCCATATTATACTTTTTCAGTAGTTTTCGCAAAATGGAATAGGGTGTTCCTACTCCCATAGGGCTCCCGTCGTCTTTGATGCAAATTCTATCGGAATCAACCCAATAATCACCAAGTCTCTGCTTCAATTCATCTTGTTCGGCTTTATACGATTTTAGCAACGAGAGCAATTCATCCGAAATACTGATCACACGTATAGAATGTTCATTCTTGGTTGTATCAGTCAGCTGCCCTTTCGATCTGATATATACAGAAGTTCGGTTAATTGAGATCGTTTTCTTTTCTTCGTTTATATCCGACCACTCAAGACCTAATAATTCACCGCGACGCAAACCGGTATAAAGCAACAAAGAAAATATAACTTGATATTTCAAACACTCTTGCGACAACCCTTTTAAAAATGTTTTTGCTTCATCCATTGATAAGCATTCAATCTGCTTTCTCATTATTTTAGGCGGATCAACCCGCTCACAAGGGTTATCTTTGATGTATCCCCATTTTACTGCTCGTGTGAAAACCGATGATAGAAAACCATGGTAGTGTTTTACGGTTTTGGATGATAGATTCATTTTTCTATTATCAATTGACCTGAACGCATCTTCAAATCTCAAATGTAATGTTCGTGCAATTTTTTCAGCGTTATCGGCAGACACATTGCTCCCATTGGCCACCGAGTTGACCGTTCGAATACCGATATCCGAAAGCTTTGAAAACTTCCTATATGTGAGATTTGCTTTGAATAACGCGGCTTTAAGATCAAAGTTCAACGCATATGTCTTATGGTTTTGGGGTGTGCAGCCCATCAGGGTCCCATAAAATTTATTTAAATCATTCGGGTTGATACGGTCAAGTCTGATATGACCTAAGGCTTTATTTACCCGAACCGATAGTGATTTATAATTGTCGATCGTCGTTACACGGAGATGTAAATTGGCATACTTCTCAAACCAAAGATCAATAAAATCTTTCAGCTTTATTGCTGAAGAAATGGCTTGTCCACCTCTGCATTCTTGCTCAAACAACACTTTTTGTTTTTCAAGTTCTTTTTTGATCTGATAATCGGTCATGCCGGCATCCGCCTTCCAGGTCATATGCTTTTTAACCTGTCTTCCTTGCGAATTATATCCATCATAAACAGTGATTCTGTAATTATTTACGCCTCTTTTTTCAACACAGGCCATTCAAACACCTCACATTTCTAAATTTAATATATTATAACGCAAATTACGGTCTAAAAACTTCCCATAGGGTTACCGGGTGTGCATCACGCACACCCGGTAGTTTCAAAGAAGCTCAATACATCTTCCATATTGATCAGTTTTCTATTTCCAACCGGGATATATGGAATCAATCTTTCATTAACCATTTGGCGAATTCTATATGCATTGATTGCAGTATTGGGATCTAATGTTTTAATCTCTTTTGCAGCACTTTCAATTGTTCTGATTTTTTTCAATAAAGAGTTCTCCTTTAAACATAATTTTTTATTTATAGGGGGATAAAGGGGGTAAAGGGAATAATATTTTAAAAATAATAAACATTTTTAAAATATAAAAAGTTTATATTATCATTTCCCCTAATCCCCCTTTCCCCCTTAGAACTTTATTTCATAGGGATCTTCGGGTTTAGCGATCTCAACTGTTGGGATTTCAAAATCAATCTCTCGATTAACTTTGAAACCGACAATATATTCTATACCATTATTTTTCTTCACAGCATACCTCACTTTATTTTGGGCAAGATGAGATTTCAATTTCACCCAAAAATCTCGCCGGGAAACACTCTGCATACCATTTAGAAAACAATATCGAGTGTAATAGCAATAGAGTTCACTCTTGCGGATTTCACTTTCATTATCAATAATGAAACATTCTGTGAAAAAATCTCCGACATTATTCTGCTCATTTTTATATATTTTGAGACAATTTTCTGCCGCCTCACATTTGGTGAAATTATAATTTGATCTTTCAAGGCGCTCGAGGCCTTCGATAGCCCAATTCAAAATACCTGAAAGTTCGGATTTCAACTTATCGGAAAGATTCATATCTTTTTCATCTTCTTTGACAGTATAATCAAACGGAAAGATTATTAATCTTCTGAAAAAGCCATAAGATGTATCTAACGTATCCGGCAAATTATTGGTTAAAAATAATAATTTACAGTTAAGAACAGTCTCAATAGGAGCTTCGTATTTTATGTTGATATGCACGGGATCGCCGGTACACACTGCTTTAAAATTCGCTGTAGATAATTTATAATCACCGGTTTCTAACTCAGAAGGAACATTGAGGCGCTTACCGATCAGACCTTGCAAACCGAATGGACTTTCAAATTGATTTAAAGGCAGATGAGAAATGGCGTTTTCACCTATAAGACTTTGAAGGATAGCTGCCACTACAGATTTACCATTCATTCCCGATCCATAAAAGATGGCAGCTTTGCCGGTGCACTGATTTGAAATGCAAGAACCGAAGAACTCTTGCAGTAAATCAATTCTTTCTTGATCTTGATTAAATATTTGATTCAAAAACTTCAACCATCGAGGGCATTTACTGTTTACGTCATAATTTGTTTCTATTACACTACTGCAATAATGCTTTGGGGAGTGGCTTTCTAATTCTAACGTATCTAAGTTCAAAACACCGTTTTGTAAATTAATGACGTTTGCAGCGTCCATTTCGCTAATATGACAATCGAAACCACATTTCAAAGATTCAAACACCTCCTTTTCTCGCTGTGTGGTCCAATATTTTCCGACAGAATTCAATAGTTCATGAATGATATGCTTAATAATGCTTTTGGATTTCAGAATTTCATAAAACTTACCATTATGAATAGCTAGACACTCGCCGTCCAGTGAAATGATATTTGCATTGGCTCGTATGAACTCAGCCATAATGTTTGCATTAAACTTCGTCTTTGATTCTTCAGATTTCTTTATGCCGATGGCGCGCAGAAATTTATTTTTTGTTTCTTCATCTGCGTCTAAGGGGCAAAGCGCCCCTTTTCTTATGTAATTTTCAATGTTTAAATTAAAATTGTTGTGCATCGTTTGTAATCTCCTTGTTAATTTTTTTAATCTTAGTGATTTTTGTATAACCACCCGGTTTTTGATCGAACTGCTCTATTGAAATTGTTATTTCAAATCGCTGTCCAAGCAGTGATTCTTTATCAAAACTGTATATTTTCAATTCATTGCTCAGCATTTGAAAAAAACTCATACATTTCGATTTAGGGTGAGAACTTTTTTTGAAAGAATAATTGAATTCTTTATGTTCATCTTCTAAATAGAAAACGATAGTGTAAAAATCGACCATACCGCTTTGCATCGGCTTGTTTTTCTCAACAGCAATATCTTTAATCTCTGCTATATGTGTCCCCAATGGAATGTGCTCATACAGGTTAAAACTAAATTCTGTATTAGTGTTGATGTTAAATAACGTTTCATTGGTCATTTTTAAAAATTTCCTTTCATTATATGTTTTTTAATTTTTATTCTGTAAGAATCTGATGTCAAAGACACTTTGATCAAGAAATGCTTATCTATAAGATCTAAAAAATCAAATTTCTTGACATCAAGCGTGCGACACATTGTTCTTCTGAACTCCTGTTCTTCTGACAGAAAAGACTGATCTTTATAAATCAATTGGTTTATTGTTTTATCAACAGATGGTATGTGCCAAAAAATCGTAATTCTCTTGTCGGCAGTATTGTAAGACACATCATTTACTACAGCTTCGTGCGTGCCAATTGGTAGCGTAACAGCAAGATTTTGGTAATAAATCAAATTAGATACTCCTTTCAACAATTTCGAGGTCGATTTTACAGGGAACCGATTTTATATAGCGTCTAAAACCGGTGCTCATACTTGAAATCAGCATTTCTTTTTCTGACTCTATGTTTTTATCATCTGCTTCAATCCAGATCTCATCGTGAATACAATTAATCAGTTTTGTTGATTCATTCTTATTTCGCATGAGTTCATTTAAACTTTCTAATAGTATTTCTGAACATGATGTTTGTATTGGCCAATTCAATCGCTGATTTACCGTTAGCATTTCTGCTGATATTTGGCTACCACCTAAGGAATGGAGCAGATCAGATGTAGCTAAGACACCTTGATACTTTTTTATGTCAGGGAAAGAATCAAAGAAACTGTTTCGCAGTTCTGTTGCATAAGACAGCGAACATTCAAAGTTCATCTTTTGCAATTTTTCTTTTAATGTAGCGGCAGACATACCGTATATGAGACCAAAATTAATTGTTTTGCAAACAGCTCTTTCTTCTTCAGAAATATCTTCGAGCGACTTGCCAAAAACTAAAGAGGCTGTGTATTTGTGTATGTCGTCGTCATTATTAAAGGCATATATCAAATTCTGATCTTTTGATATCTCTGCCAGGATTCTTAATTCAATTTGAGAGAAATCGCATTTCACAATTACATTGCCGGATTCAGGTATCACATGCTTTCTGATCTCTGCCGGTAACGACATCAAGTTGGGCTCTTTGCAGCCAAGTCGTTTGGTACTGCTGCTATCAACTCGCCAAGAGCCGCGCAGCCGACCATCAATATCTCTTTTGCTTCTCAAATTCTTATATTGTGTAAGTTTTTGGCAAATCTTTTTATATTGATATAATTGCTCATAAACAGGATGTTCATCTCGATGCTCTTTGAAATAATCTTGCGTCACCTCACGGGGATAAATTTCATTGTCAAACAACCGGAAGGCCAGCTTGTCCAACTCTGTAAAATCAATCGGCTGGCGCAACAATCGATTCACTTCGCGGCATATCTCATCACGTGTTTCTTCCAACCGAGCAATAAGCTCATCTACTTGTTTCCAATTCATTAGCACGCCGTTGTTGTTAAGTTCGTCTAAAAATCGAATAGTAATCACCTTTCTTTCTAAATGTTATTTTTGCCCTTCTTGCCCAAATCGCTTCCTGCCGTACGGGAGTGCCCGCCGGCGTTGCTACGCTCACTCATAACATAAGGTCATGGCATAGTCGTATCAAATCCGGAAAGGTTATTTAATTTTCAAAGTGCAATTTTTATTCGTGTATTAGTACATTTAGCGAAATCTCATATTTTTTCTTACTAATTCAAAATATTTTTAAATCTCCTCCTTTCTCCTGACATTATTACCTTTAGGAAAAGAATCGGATTTTGTTGTGATTTTTTTAAAAATATTTAAAAAAGTAAATATTTTTAAAATTAAGTAGGTTTTCACCTTCGCAAAAACTACTATTTATCGCCGTACAATCCTTTTTGTTACCAATGCAAATAAAAAATCCCCCAGTCAAAAGACCGAGGGAAGATAGGAGATATTATGTTAAAAAATATTCCGGCAATGTACAATGAACACCAATACGCTGAATTTGAGGCATTTATATCAAACAATTGTGGTGAAGAGAGCATTCGCTATGTTTTTCATGAAATAGAAAGTGAATACATTCACACCGATGTATATGTAGCTGAATCATCAGAGGATCTGCGAACCTATATGACTGTTGGGATGAGCTGCAAGGATTTGAATGCTCTTGACGGTACCTTTAAAAATATAGAACTGATGTGTTTCACCACAACCGATTTTGATATTTCCAGCGATGATTCTGCCCTTATTGCAAATGAACTTGTTGCAATAAGTAAATACCCCTTCCGGGAAAACACCTGGCTAGGGAATATGCATACGATCAACACAAGTTCTAAATTTAAACACAGATTTGGATATGATTTCTTTATGTTTATATATGGTGGTATGACCACATATGTAAGTGATATCGGCGAAGTAAGTTATTTGAACCTTATCCCATTATACGCGCAAGAGTACGAGTGGATCATCAAAAACGGTCCGGAAGGTTTCTTAACTAAATTAATTGAAAAACATGGAACAGAAGCATTTACAATCAATAAATCACGCGATACAATTATAATAAACTAAAAAATAAAAAGACCGCAGATTACTCTGCAGTCTCTTTACTCAAAGGATTGTAGACAATTTATCAATCAATTCTTGTACATCATCTAGTAGGTTTTTTATTTCATCATTGTATTTGACTTCTCCAGGAGGATTATGAAGAATCCTATTTCTATAATGCATTAACGAATTTAAGAGTTTCGCATCCTCTTTTGATATAATTTTAGATTGTTCCAAATTATTTAACATTGATCTTAATGATAGTTTATCGTTTTGTGGAGATATTTGATAAATAATCCCTTCAACAATTCTCCATTTATTAATAATCTGAATTTCATAATCCATAATAGTTTTTTTACTAATTTGACTTTTTTTGTTTAACAACATCTTCGTCATTAAACCGACAATTGCGATTATAAAACCAAGAAATACACAAATAATTGCAATAGTAGATAATGGATTATCTGTAAGATCACTGCCTGCTTCTGAAACCATAATTAACATCAATCCAAACAATGAATAAATCAAACCCAATGATGATATCAACTGGCTAATTCTATTTATTCTATTATTTCTACTTCTGTTTTTTAATCGTTCTTTTGTTTCTATGTCAATTTTTGTAATATCAGAAATACTAATATTTTCAACATCCAACTCTTGTCGTTGATTTAATGCAGTTTCAATTAATAAATTCTTGTATTCGTCCGCTAATTCATCCAATATGTAATTGACTTTTTTGTTAGATATTTGATATTTCATATTATTCACCTCCAAGAAAATGGGACATTATTGTAGTTATCAATGCTGCAGTTAATACTATAATAAATACTATGAAATATATGATGTTAAAACTTTTGTTTTCTGTAATAAACTGGTCTGGCAGGAACATAATACCTGCAATTAGGATTAGAAATTCAGATATAATCTTAAAAACAGTTAATCCTACTTTTTTCTTTTTTGCACCACTAATTGACCGGAACTTATTAACCGCATGCCCCAAATGACTAGTAGTCACTTCACTAGGTGAATCTCCTATATGCGTAGAGAATTCCACTCTCTCTGCCTCACTTATTATGTCTAATGCATAATTTCGCGAATATTCTGAAATCTTATTTTTTGCATTTCCTGAAAAATACTTAACTTTATCATCTGGTATATCGAATTTGACTTCCAAACTTTTCACCGCCTATAATTAGAAATATTTTCCATTAATATTATACTGCAAAAACCGACAGAATACAACATCCATTACATAAAAACTTTTATGGAATAAAAATCATACGACGATCGACAGTATTCCAATTGTTTTTTCTATAATATGCGAAATCAGTGTTTTTCTTTTTTTGTATGCACACTTCCGTATATCTTGAATATTTACAAGCAACATCTTACACGATATAATAAAACAAATAATCTCTTACTCTTAACGCAGTAGTTTGGTGCAACTTGGGGCTTATTTGGGGAAGAAAGTTAACAGATGTCCTTAAAAGCCATTAAAAGATATTTCAAGATATTTGAGGCCAGCACTAAAGAAAATGAAAGTTATTCAATGATAAAAAACGATAAAAAAGGCGACTGCTTGCCTTCGACCCCTGTCGCCCGCACCAAAAAAACGACAAGTTAAAACTTGTCGTTTTTTTATGCAAAATTTTATTGCATACTTCTTAAAAAATGTTATAATAAATACAGTACTATATTAATATGAGGTATTAGGATGTTGAAACTTAAATTTTTTCTTACCATTCTGATCTGCAAGCTTGCCATTGCTGTGGGCAAGCTGTGCGGCAAGGGCACCGATACCCCGGGTAAGCTTGCCCTGAAATTGGATCCTTGCATTTTAAGAAAGTTCCGTTTTAACGGTAAAATTTTTGCCGTGACCGGTTCCAACGGAAAAACCACCACCTCCAACCTGGTTGCCCACGTACTGCGCACCCATGGCTACACCGTAGCCAACAACGCCAAGGGCTCCAACATGACCAGCGGCATTGCCACCGCTCTGCTGGAGCACTGCACCTGCAGCGGCGTGCTCAAGGCAGATTACGTGGTACTGGAAGTGGACGAGTGCTACGCCCGGTTCATCTTTAAAGATCTTTCGGTAAACACCTTCCTGGTGCTTAACCTCCTGCGGGATCAGGTGGTGCGCAACGGCAACCCGGATCTGGTGTTTGATAAGATCGCCGAGGCGGTTGCTCTGCGGCCGGAAATGACCCTGATCCTGAATGCCAACGATCCTATCAGCATGAATTTATCCCACAACGTGCCCAACCCCATTCGGTACTTCGGCGTGGATAAAACCGACCGCTCTACCGACCTTTGCATCAGCGGTACCAACGACAGTAAGCTTTGCCCCCGCTGTATGCAACCCTTAACCTTTGATTACTTCCACTATAACCACATCAGCGCCTTCCGCTGCGAGCAGTGCGGTTATGCCACCCCCGCTCCCGATTATTGCGGCGAGCGCATTGATTTTGAAAATTACAGCATCACCATCAACGGTGTAACGGTAAACACCACCTACAACACCCTGTTCAACCTCTTTAATACCGTTGCGGCGGCGGCACTTTGCTGTTGCCACGGGCAAATGACCCTGCAGGATTTTGCAGATCATGTAAGCACCTTTCACGTGCACAAGGGGCGGCTGGAATCCTTTGATTTTAAAGGGCGCACCGCCACCGCCTTAATGACCAAGCAAAACGCCGCCTCTCTGGAACAATCCATCTCCTATATGCTGGAGCAGCCCGGCGAAAAAACCGTGGTTCTTTATATCAATAATGTTCTATATTTGAATTACCGGGATATATCCTGGTTATACGATGTGGCTTTGGAGCGGATGCAGGAGCAGGTGGCGCAGGTGGTTTGCCTGGGCAACCGGGCAGTGGATGCGGCAGTTTGCCTGAAGACCGCCGGATTTAAACCGGAGCAGATCTGCGTTCAACCCGATTTTTCCAAAGCACTGGAGACCCTTTCCCAAACCAAAGGAGATCTGTATATCATGGCAGCCTCTGCCTTTGGAGAGGAAGGAAAACTGTTGGAGGAGATGAAAGCATGAAAAAGGTAAATATCCTTCATCTTTACAGTAAGTCGCTGGATCTGTACGGCGATTATAAGAATTTAGCAGCTCTTTGCCAGCGGATCGAAGAAACGGGAAACACCGTAACCGTAACCGCCAAGGAGCATTTTGAGCCGGTGGACTTCACCGCCTACGATATGGTATATATCGGGCACGGCAAAGCCAAAAATTTAGCCGCCGTAGCCAACCACTTTGCCGCAAACGGTGATGCGGTTAAGGAACAGATCGAAAAAGGGCAGGTGTGGTTTGTTACCGGCAATGCCCGCCAACTGTTCGGTAAAAGTTTTACCACCGTAACCGGCAGTGAAATTGCCGGCATCGGCTTATTTGACTACACCGCCGAAGAAACCAATAAGGTTTACGTTTCGGACATGGTGGGAACCCCCTTATTTGACGAAACAAAAAAAGTTTACGGTTTTACCAACCGCACCGCCCATTTGATGGGCGAAAATCCTTACCCCTTATTCCGGGTAAATGCCGGTTTTGGCGACGGTGCTACCCCCGGTGCCACCGAGGGCACATTGTATAAAAACTTTTTTGCCACCTGGGCAATGGGTCCTGCATTGATCCGCAACCCCATTCTGATGCAGGAGCTTTTAAAACGCCTGCTGGGCGAAGATTACCGGGAATGCGATTATTCCTTGGAACAGAAAGCGCTTGATCTGGTATTAAAAGAATTTGATCTTAATAAAGGAGAAACAGTATGAGTAACTCACCTGAAACCGCCCCCCAACTGCAACGGACATTAAAACCGGTGCACGTGTGGTCCCTGGCGCTGGGCGCCATTATCGGCTGGGGCGCCTTTGTAATGCCCGGCAACACTTTTTTGCCCAACGCAGGCCCCTTAGGCGCCGCCATTGCTTTGGGCATTGGCGCCCTGATCATGATCATTATTTCCATTAATTACAGTTATATGATCAATCATTATCCCGTAGCGGGTGGTGAATTTACATACGCCAGCTCCGCATTTGGCAAAACCAGCGGGTTTATCTGCGCTTGGTTTTTAGGGCTTTCTTACCTTGCCATTGTGCCCTTAAACGCCACTGCATTGGCGCTGATCGGCAGAAACCTGGTTCCCTCCCTTACCCAATGGGGTTATCTTTACAGCGTAGAGGATTACGGCATTTATGCCGGCGAAGTCCTGCTGGCCGTAGTAGCATTAGTCTTTTTTGCCTGGGCATGTATCCGGGGTGTGGCAACCATTGGTAAATTCCAAACGGTATTAGCCTTTGGCATTGTGGGCTCGGTTCTTTTGCTGGTGATCGCCGCACTGTTCAGCCCCCACCTTTCCCTTTCCAACCTTACCTCCCGCGGGTTTATTACCAACTCCTCCGGAGAGATCTCCTTCCCCGGCATTATTGCCGTGGTGGCGGTAGCGCCCTGGGCGTTCGTGGGCTTTGATTCCGTGCCCCAGGCTTCGGAAGAATTTTGCTTTAATGTAAAAAAATGCCGCCGGATCATGATCCTTTCCATCATCATCGGCGCAGTTCTGTACATAACCCTTACTTTTTTGGCCATCGCTGTTATGCCCGAGGGCTACACCAGCTGGCAGGATTACCTGGCAGATACCCAAAAAGATCCCCTGCCGGGCGCCTTGGCAGGACTCAGCGCACTGCCGGTATTTAATGCTGCCAAATTGATTCTGGGCACCCCCGGGCTGGTGCTTTTGGGCGTTGCTTTGCTGTGTGCCGTGCTTTCCGGCATTCTGGGCTTCTACATGGCAACCAGCCGCCTACTGTTCTCCATGGCACGGGAAAAGGTGCTCCCCGCCTGGTTTGGCAAACTGCATCCCAAAACCAACACGCCTTATAACGCCATTCTGTTTATCCTTGCGATCTCCCTGATCGCACCCTGGTTCGGCAGAACGGTGCTCAACTGGATCGTGGATATGTCCTCGGTGGGTGCCGCCGTGGGTTACGGCTTTACCAGCGCCGCCGTGCTGGTGATCGCACACCGCAAAAAGGATGCCGGCTGGGTAACAAAGCTCAATGCCGTGCTGGGTGTATTCTTTGCCCTGCTCTTTGTGGCCCTATTGGTGGTGCCTAATAAGTGGGCATATTTGGGAATTGAATCCCGTATCGCCCTGATCGCATGGGTATTGCTGGGGGCACTCTTCTTTATCACCAATAACATTAAAAATAAAAAGGAAATGAAAGCAGGAGGATGCGACAATGAATAAGATCCACTTACTTTGTAATGCACATTTAGACCCCGTTTGGCTGTGGCCCCGGGAAGAGGGTGTTGCCGAAGCGATCTCCACGTTTCGTGTTGCCGCCGATTTTTGCGAGCGGTACGACGGTTTTGTGTTTAACCACAACGAATCCGTTCTGTATGAATGGGTGGAAGAGCATGAGCCTGCCTTGTTTGAAAAAATTAAAAAACTGGTAAAAGAAGGAAAATGGCACATCATGGGCGGCTGGTATCTGCAGCCCGATTGCCTGATGCCCTCTGCCGAAGGCTTTTTGCGGCAGATCGAGGTGGGCAACCGCTACTTCATGGAAAAATTCGGTGTAAAACCCACCACCGCCGTGAGCGTAGATGCCTTTGGTCATACCAGAGGTCTGGTGCAGATCATGAAAAAATGCGGGTACGATTCCTACATCTTTATGCGCCCCAACGGTATGATCCCCGCCCACGATTTCATTTGGAAGGGCTACGACGGCAGCGAGATCGTTGCCCACTGTATCCGAGGCGGCTACAATACCAATAAAGGCACTGCAAAAGGCCGCCTGGAGGGGGTAATCAATAAGCCCCACACCGATCCCGAACTAATGCTTTGGGGCATTGGCAACCACGGCGGCGGTCCCTCCGAGGTGGATCTGAACGGGATCCAGGAGGTAATAAAAGAAAATACGAAGGTGCAGATCGTTCATTCCACACCGGAACAGTACATTGCCGAAGTGGATCGCACCAAGTTAAACACCGAAGAGCGGTCCATGCAACACATCTTTGTGGGTTGCTATACCTCCATGTCCCGTGTTAAAACCGCCTATCGTCAGTTAGAAAACGAACTGATCACCACCGAGAAAATGCTGGCAGCCGCCGGGATCGATGTAGATCTTTCCGAGGCAGAAAAAGCTATGCTGTTCAGCCAGTTCCATGATGTTTTGCCCGGCACCATGATCAAAAAGGCTGAAGGTCAGATCCTGAACCTTTTGGGTCACGGCAGAGAGATCCTGAACCGTGCCAGCAACAAAGCATTCTTTAAACTGTGCGCCGGTCAGCCTGCAGGCAAACGGGGCGAGATTCCTGTGATGGTATTCAATCCCCATCCCTATGAGGTGACCCAAGATATTGAGATCGAATTCCAGCTGGAAGATCAAAACTGGACCGACAACCAGGTTACCCTTGCCAAGGTGCGGGACGAGCAGGGCAACTATCTGCCTGCCCAAAATGAAAAAGAATCCAGCAGCCTGAATTTAGACTGGCGCAAACGGGTGATTTTCCGTGCCACCCTAAAGCCCATGTGCATCAATCGGTTCGATTGCGAACTGTATATTGAAGAAGCAACCCAGCGCCCCATTCTCCCCTTGGAGGAAACCAAGACCTACTTTATCTTTACCACCGATAAAATGCAGGTAAAGATCAATAAAAAGACCGGCCTGATCGATCAATACACCGTAAACGGCGTAAATTACCTGAAAAAAGGCAGTGCCCGAATTAATGTATTCAAGGATCACGAAGATCCCTGGAAAATGGATAACCATATCTACGACCAGCAGATCGGCTCCTTTGAGGCTGTTTCTGCCGCCGAAGCCAATGAATTCCGAGGCTATCCCGGCGAAAAATATGCCAATATGCTGCTGATCGAAAACGGTCCGGTACGGTGCAAGATCCAAGGTGTTTTCAAAAATCGGAAATCCTATGCAGTGGTCACCTATACCCTACCAAAAGACGATACATACATCGACATTGCCGTGAAAACCTTGGCAAACGATGCCAATACCCTATATAAATTTACCTTTGATACTACCCTGAAGAAGCCCTCCTTTGTGGGCCAGACTGCATATGGCGTGGAACCCCTGCGCCAGGACGGAAAAGAAGTATGCTACCAAAAATGGTGCGCCCTGCAAAAGGGAGAGCAATGCTTTGCAGTGCTCAACCGCAGCACCTACGGCGGCAGCGCTGTGGATGGCACCTTGAACCTTTCCATGATGCGTACGCCCATTTATTCTGCGCACCCCATCCCCAACCGCCAGTTAACGGACCATGACCGCAACCACGATCATATCGATATGGGCGAGCACGATTTTGAATACCGCCTCACCGTAGACGGTGCTCATCTGGATAAGGATGCCGAGGCCTTCAACCAGCCAGTATACGCCTTCTCCTTCTTCCCCTCCGGTGCCGGAGAAAAAACGGATACCTCTTTGGCATTGGATAACCAACTGATCCTGCTTTCTTCCTACAGAAAACTTGCAGGCGAAAAACGGATGCTGCGACTCTTTAATACCAGCGATAAGCCCCAAAAGGCTGTGCTTACCGCCTATGGTAAAACCCATGAGCTGGAATTTACCCCCTACGAAGCCAAGGCTTATTTCCTGGAGAATGGTACCCTTACCCTCTCTGAAACCCTTACCGGTATTCAATAAACAAAAAAATTGCCGTCCCTTTTGGGACGGCAATTTTTATTTTAATATATTATAAGTTTTCTCGGTGGGATAGGCCACAAAGCGATTAATGGGGGTGCCTATGGAGGAGAACCGTTCTTCATATTCTGTCATAATATTGGGGGTATCGGTGCTATGGAGATCGTAGGTAACCTCCTCCAACCGAAATCCCAACTCTTGAAATTCTTCCACCGAAAAATCAAACAACGGGCGGTTATCAGTCTTAAAGCAGATCTTGCCTTCCTTTTTCAGCAAGGGAAGATAAGCCGCCACCATCCGCCGATGGGTGAGCCGCCGCTTGGCATAGCGGGCTTTGGGCCAGGGATCGGAAAAATTCAGGTAGATCACATCCACCGATTCCTTGGGAAAGTACTCCGTAAGTGTTCCCGCATCCAGACAAAAATATTTAATGTTCTTTAATTCCTTTTTCTGGGCCTTTTCCATTGCCATAACCAGGCAATCCAGCACCCGTTCAATGGAGATAAACTGCTTTTCCGGATTTTGCTCTGCCAGGGTGGCAATAAAACGCCCTTTGCCGGAGCCAATCTCCATTTCCAAGGGTTTTTCTGCATCGAACACCCGATAAAACTGCTCTAAAAGCCCTTCTGTTTCCACAGTATATTCTGCGCAGCGCTCAAACCGCACCGGCGCATTTTTCTTTTTTCTGATCCGCATAGGTACTCCTTTATTTTTTTATACCTATATTTTAACATAAAGTTGCATTTTTGCAATGTTTTTTTCCATACTACCTAATATGAAGGTAAAAGAATTGATGAGTAATCGCCTATTTGCCCTGCCGGAAACTGCCACGGCGGAAGAGGCGGCGCAACTAATGGCAAAAGAAAAGGTTGGCATGCTACCTGTTTTAAGCAAAGGAAAACTCACCGGTGTGGTAACCGATCGGGACCTGACCACCCGTTGTGTCGGTGCCGGACTTGTGCCCGCCGATACCCCTTTGAAAGAGATCATGACTAAAAAGGTGTACTGCGCCAAACCGGAGGAAACAATTATGGAAGCCTCCCGCACCATGGCGTTGCGCAAGGTGCGCCGCCTGCCCGTTTGCCGGGAAGATACGGTGGTGGGGGTTTTGTCGGTGAGTGATCTTGCCCGCCGCAGGGATACCGGCTTTGAGGCATCCCTTGCCATTTGCGAGGATCTGCTTTAAAGGGGCTGTAAAAAAATCCGAACCGCAAAAGGCAAGAAAAAAGCAGGAATGTTTAACAATATTTTTCTATTCCCCAAAAAGAGAAACGGTGTAAAATTACACCGTTTCTCTTTTTAAGTTTTATCAAAATCCCGATAATATGCCAGCAGCAGATCGATCATTTCTCCATAGCTTTTCAGCCCGGATTGCTGATCGTTGGATTGAAGATAGCCCTCGTAGAGCTCGCCGATCACCTGGCTGACCACCGTGTTGCGGTATTGGTTCCAATAGTCATCCTCTGCCTGCAGATCCCGCAAAAGCCCCGTTTCACATTGCAGGGCAATTTTTTGCGCCAGATCCTTATCTTCCCCATACAATGCATTAAAGGCGTAATAAAATGCCATCAAACTGCCGCTGTAACGAAAATCCGCCCGTTCCGATTCCATGCAAGCAAGATACGCCAAAAAGTTTGCCTCATCCTCCCGCATGAAGCCCCGAAAATGGGTAAGCTCGTGGCACATGGTGGCAGGCAAGGAATGCTCCGGCACATCCACATTGATCCCCGATTCAAAGGGGAGATAGATCCCCGAGGTAAGTGCCATGGAAAAAAGCTTGGAGGTCAAAAGCGGCTTATTCCGCACATCTGCCGCCTGCAACACGGGAATTTCTTCTTCCAGCAGAGCATACGCCCTGCGGGCGGCGTTGGCGGTTTCGTAAAAGCCATTATCTTGCAGCTGTGCCACACCGACTTCATTTTCTTGCAGTTCCGTACGGTAGAAATTGCAATCATGAACCAACAACTCGCAAAGATCATATAATTCCTCTTTAGTGCTTTTTTGTACCGTAAGATCCAAATATTCGGTAATGGATGCCCGATGATAATTCAGCCCCATAAACAGCACAAAGCAAAAATAAACTACACTTGCCGCCGCCAGCACATTCAGCCCGAAGCGATACAACCGATTTTTCCATTGTGCTCTG
This sequence comes from Eubacteriales bacterium, assembly GCA_045538295.1. Lineage (GTDB taxonomy): Bacteria > Bacillota > Clostridia > Oscillospirales > QAKW01 > QAKW01. The sequence continues at coordinate 4,891 of JAZSRD010000102.1, read as the reverse complement.
TGGCGGCAGATCCCCACGATCACCCAAACCAAATAAAAGAGCCCACCGCCGATCAGCAAAAGGATCAGGATCTCCAGTAAGGAAAAGGGAACCAGAGAAAGGAGCCAGCCTAAACTGTTGGCAAAAAGAGGGTATACATACCGGGCATGGATCTGCTCCACCCAGCCGTGATCTGCCTTGGCTGCCAGGGTGAGCAAAAGCCCCAAGGGCGCCAGTAAGATCAGCCATATTCTTTTATATCGAAAAATGCGGTTCAGCATGGGTTCACGCTCCTTTTTTTCATTATAACCAATAACCTCTTAAAGTGCAAGTTCATAAATTAAATCAAGGAGTGAATTCCATGAGATTTAATATTGAAACCACCGATGGGCGCCGTCGGTACCCGGAGGACTTTCGCACCGGGTGGACTCTGCTTTTTTACTACAGCGGTGATTTTTTACCTGTTTCTGCCACAGAGCTTTTGGGGCTTGGAGAACTGGCGGCAGAGTTCCATAACAATAACTGCGGCATCCTCTGCCTGAGCAGAGATTCTGTGCCGGTCCATTTGGCATTTTTGGAAAATCTCTCCCGCCACCGCACCGGGGCGGAAATTCAATTTCCCTTGGGAGCCGACCCCCAAGGAACCCTGTGCCGGGATCTGCAGCTGGACCCGGAAAAAAAGTACATTTGGCTGCTGGCTCCCGGCGGAGCGCCAAAAGTTCATTTTTCTTATCCTCATCATATCGGCGCTAATTTTACCGAAGTGCTCCGCACCCTGCTGGCGTTACAAACCGATAGACCTACTCCCTATGGCTGGGTGCCGGGAGCACAGACCTTGGCGCTCCCCCCTGCCACCTGGGATGAAAGCCGCCACTTTATGACCGCCCACGAACGGGAAGGCGGTATTGCAGTAGATTGGTATCTCTGCTACGAATAGAAAATGCTCCCCACATGGAGAGCATTTTAACATGAGATATAGGTTTAATGAAAATATATATGGCAGAAGAAGTGCACTTTTTCAGCATCCTCTTTTTCCAAGAACCCAAGACCGTTCAAAAAGTGTGCAGCTTTCGGTTTCTTTGACCCGAAGGCGTATGCGATACGCCGAGAGGGCAAAAAATCGGAAGAAGTGCACTTTTTCAACGGTCGCCTACAGAATAGGGATTCCGGCTTCCCTACAAGTTTCCAACGTCTTTTCGTCCCAAATAGAGGACTGCACCTCCCCAATATGAGCACTGCCTAAAAGGAGCATACAAAGGCGGCTTTGACCCACGCCGCCGCCGATGGTATAGGGCAGTTCCCCGTTGAGCAGGGCTTTATGGAAAGGCAGTTCCCGCCGATCCTCACAGCCGGCAATCTTCAGCTGGCGTGCCAGGCTTTCGGGGCTTACCCGAATACCCATGGAAGAGATCTCAAAGGCCTGCTGCAGGGTTTCGTTCCAAAAAAGAATGTCGCCGTTCAGTTCCCAATCGTCATAGTCGGGAGCTCTGCCGTCGTGGGGTTTACCGGACTTCAACTTTCCGCCGATCTCCATAATAAACACTGTTTTATACTCTTTGGCAATAGCATTTTCCCGCTCTTTGCCGGTGAGTTCGGGGTAGCGGTCTTCCAGTTCCTGGGTGGTAATATAAGTAACCTCCCGCTTAATGGCAGGGCGCACCTGCAGTTGTGGAAACATCACCCGCAGGGTCTGGTCGGTATCACAGATAGCGCCCACGATCCGATCCACCACATCTTTTAAATATTCCTTCGTACGATCCTCTTTATTGATGATCTTTTCCCAATCCCATTGGTCCACATAGATGGAGTGGAGATTATCCAGTTCCTCGTCCCGGCGAATGGCGTTCATATCGGCATAAAGCCCGGTATCGGCGCTAAAGCCGTAATCCCGCAAAGCCTGACGTTTCCATTTTGCCAGGGAGTGCACCACCTCCGCATCGGCGCCGGTATCGGGCACGTCAAAGGAAACGGGGCGCTCCACGCCGTTCAGATTATCGTTTAAACCGCTGGCGGCAGTTACAAATAAGGGTGAAGACACCCGGCGCAGATTAAGGGCACCGCACAGCATGTCCTCAAACAACCGTTTGATCAGCCCAATGGCCTTTTGGGTATCATACAAGGAAAGCGCCGGCTTATATCCGGCAGGGATGGTTACTTTGCTCATAATTTCAGTTTCTTCTTTCTCTACGAATTATAGAATGGGGTGCCAATTCCACACCCAAATGCACCCGCATTTCCGCATGAGGCGCACTCTCAATTTCAGTGCCCTCTTCATCGGTCATGGTATCTGCCACAATGGAATAGGGCTCTTTGCCGGGGGAAAGGACCCATAAGGTCTCCCCTTTTACAAATTTGTTTTTTTGAATTACCCAGCCGGGTTCATCATCGGAAATCGCCACCACGTCGGTGTAGCGCAGATACCCGCCGTTATCGGGATTTTGACCGCCTGCACCGGAATCCCCCAGCAAAAAGCCGGTGCAATAATCCCGGTGAGATACCGCCCGCAGTTCCTCCATTAAGGCGGGATCATAGGGCTTGCCCGCCGCCAGATCGTCCAATGCTTTGCGATAGGCACGGGTGACGCAGGCTACATAATAAAAACTCTTCATTCGCCCCTCTACCTTTAAAGAGGCGATTCCCGCCTGCTCCAACTCTTTTAAGTATTCGATCAGGCAAAGGTCCTTGGAGTTAAACACATAGGTTCCTCGGTCATCTTCCTCGATAGGATAATAACTGCCGGGGCGTTTTTCTTCCATCAGCGCATAATTCCAGCGGCAAGGCTGGGCGCAAGCACCCTGATTGCCACTACGGCCGGCCATGGCGGCAGAAAGCAGGCACCTGCCGGAATAAGCAACGCACATAGCCCCATGGGCAAAGCATTCCAATTCCACATCCGCCGGCAGTTTTTGCCGCAGATCTGCCATATCTGCCAGCGGCATCTCCCGCGCCAGCACGATCCGTTTGGCTCCCAACTCCCGCATTACCATGGCGGTTTCATAGTTGGTTACATTCGCCTGGGTAGACACATGAATGGGGATCTGCGGGGCATAGCGTTTTGCCAACGCCATTACCCCCAAGTCGGCTATGATCAGCCCATCGGGCCGAAGCTCTGCCAGCATGGTGAAAAAGCCGGGCAATTCCGCAAGATCCCGCTGGGTGGGATAAATGTTTACAGTGATATAAATCTTTACGTTATTTTGGTGGCAAAAGGAAATGGCCTCTGCCAGTTCCTCCCTATCAAAGTTTTCGCTGGCAGCCCGCAGGCCGAAAGCCCGATAAGCCGCATACACCGCATCGGCACCGTACCACACCGCATAACGCAGTTTTTCCATATTGCCCGCAGGGGCAAGAAGTTCCATACTCAAGATACTGTCCCCGTTCCCCGGGCACCTTCCCCGGCCTTGTTTAAATTGCTTTTTTGTGCGGTGCCGGAGGAAGCAAACAGGGTATCTCCGTTGCTTTGCGTTACAAAGTAAAAATCGTTGGTTTCCTCAGGCTCCAGTACAGCGGTAACGGCATCTGCACCGGGATTGGCAATCGGACCGGGGGTCAAGCCCTTGTTCCGATAGGTGTTATAAGGATCATTGGTTTTAATATCTGTGCCGGTGATCGTTCCATGACCATGGGGCAGAATATATGCCACCGTGGCCTGGGATTCTAAATACGGAAAATCTTTGCTGTTCAGCCGGTTATAATAAACCCCGGCAGCATGGGCAAGGTCTTTGCCCCCCTCTTTTTCCAAAATAGATGCCAAAGTGATCAGCTCATCCAGGGAATATTTTGACGCTTTGATCTTTTTATTATTATCGTCGGTCAAAACCTTTTCTTCAAAGCGGGATAAGATCCGCTTTACCACCGCCAGGGCAGATTCTCCCTCATACATTTCATATGTACCGGGGTACAGATACCCCTCCAGCCGATAGTTTCGCTCCGGCAGATCCTTTAAAAAGGAATAATCGGTGAAATCGTACTTCTGCAGTACCTCTTCCAGCTCTTTCCGCTCCAAATAGCCTAATGAATCGCAAAGGGTGGTAACCACATCCTCTTGGGTATCCCCTGCTTCGATCTTAAACTCCACCATGGTTTTGTTTGCCGCAGTACGCCGAAGAGCACGGATCAACTGGTTATAATCACCACTGCAATCGATGGTGTATTCCCCGCTTTGGAAATCGCCGCCGGCTTTCTTTAGCTTACAATACAGCTGAAAGATCACCGGGTGATCGATTACATCGGCTTTTTTCAGTTCCTTGGCAATACCGCCCAAGGAGCTTTTTTCCGGAATGGTTACCGTAACCTCCTTCTCCGGGCGGATAAGCCCCAAAACCTCGTTGCCCACGTCACAGATCCAGCAGGAGAGCAGAACACTTGCGATCAGAATGCAGGAATAATATACCAGAGTCTTCCAATATTTCTGCATAGTTTCCTTTGAAAACAGCATGGAAAACTTAAACTTTTTCTTTTTAGCAGGTGCCTCCTGCGCATCTCCGGTAGGCTGTTCTGCGCCGGACTCTGCCGGTTTGGTTTCCGGCTTGACATTGGGCATGACCTTGGTATTATCGATCTTGGGCACCGCAATGGTGGGCTCTGCCGGGATCACACGGGTGGGTTCACTTACCGCCGGTTTTCTGCCGGGATAAGAGCCGGCTGGATTTCCATTGCTTTTCGGGCGGGTTGCGCCCCCTGCACCGGGATAAGAGCCGGTTATGTTACGTTTCTTATCGTCCATCTATAAACACCTCGATCAAAAGTACTATTATAATATATTTATACACCATAATTATACATGTTGTCCCCTGGAATGTAAAGAAAAAAATGCCCCCAAGGGCCACCCTCCGTAAGGAATATTAGCCATGAAATACAGATTTTTTGTTCAGACGAATCAAGAAAAATCCCGCCATGCGTCAGCATGGCT
>JAZSRD010000051.1:0-12677 GCA_045538295.1 Eubacteriales bacterium | reverse complement strand
TTCCTCGGTTAGATCAGTGAGATCCACCATATCAACTGTTTTTACCTCGTCCTCTTCTTCCTTATCATCTTCTTCAATTTCAGCAGGGCCTTTGCTAATGTAGATGGCTACCGTGGTATAATCGAAAATTTCAGTTCCGGGTGTGGGACTGGTGCTGATAACATAACCCTCGGCAATATTATCGTCGTGTCTGGTTTCAATGCGATAGCTGATCTCCTGACGTTTAAATTCCGCTATAGCATCAGCCTTGGAGAAGCCTAAAACGTTCGGTACATAATTGGAGCCGGAAACAACATCTTCGTTATCCTCGTCCTCTTTTATATCTTCCGAAGGGCCACTGCTAACAACCACTGTAATAGTCCCTTTCTTCTTGATCTCACTTTCGGCTTCGGGCGTTTGGGTAATAATTTGCCCTTCTTCATATTCGTCGTTTTCAACGGTAGATTCCACAACAAATTTGAAGTTATAGGCAGATTCCGCCTCCTCCAGCTCCATTCCGATCACGTTGGGGCAAGTTACAGTTTTGGGGCCAAACAGTTCTTTTTGAAAAATTATTCCCAGCGCAACCAGAATCAACACAAATAAAGCGGTCCCCACACCGGCTATGATCGGCAACCAAGTGGTTTTAAATTTACTTTGTACTTCCGCTTCTTCCTCTTCACCTGCATCATCGGGATCTTCGAGAGATTCAGTTTCTTCCTCCCCCAGGTTCTCTGCAAACAGAGTGGGAGAATTATCGGAAACCGGCTCCTCCCATTCAGGAGCGGCGGAATAATTAAATGTAATGGTAGGATCTGATTCGAATAAAGTTATATCTGCCAAGATGGAACCGGCGGATTGATACCGCATAGCAGGATCCTTCATAATCGCCTTTAGAGTAATATCTTCCAACCCCTGTGGCAATTCCGGATTCAGCTCTGTGGGAAGTTCCGGTTGTGCCTGAACCTGCATCAATGCAACAGCCACCGGTGTATCTGCTTCAAAGGGCAGCTTACCGGTAAGCATTTCAAACAGAATAATACCTACAGAGTAAATATCGCTCCGCTCGTCGGTACGGTCACCGCTAGCCTGCTCCGGGCTGATGTAATGAACAGAACCAATGGTCATGTCGCTAATGGTCTGGGTATCAAATTTGGTAAGACGTGCAATACCAAAGTCGGTAATTTTAATCGTGCCGTCTTTTAATAAAATAATATTGTGCGGCTTCACATCACGATGCACAATGCCACGCTCATGGGCATGGGAAAGCCCTTTTAAGATCTGGCGAATAAAGTGGATAGCTTCCGCTTCAGTTAAAACACCTTTTTTCTCCATATATTCTTTCAATGTAATGCCATCGATGTATTCCATTACAATATAAAGAGAATCGCCTTCCAACGAAACATCATAAACATCCACGATATTGTTATGGGACAGCATGGTAATTGCCTTGGATTCATTCGTGAACCGACGGCGGAACTGGGCATCGGACATAAATTCGTCCTTCAAAATCTTAACAGCCACAACACGGTTACACAGTTTATCAAACGCTTTATAAACATATGCCATGCCGCCAACACCGATCACCTCGGTGATCATATACCGGTCGTTTAACACTTTTCCAATGTATTTTTCCATTAATTTATCCTCCTTATATTTGAATGGCTGCAACGGTGATATTATCGTTACCGCCTCTACTATTAGCCAGATCGATCAAGCGCTTAGGCAGATCTTCAAATTCGCCACCCGATGCTTCAAACTGAATTTCGCTTTCGTCCACATGGTTCGTTAAACCGTCGGAACAAAGAACGATCAGATCCCCGGGCAATACTGCGATCTCAAAATAATCGAATTGCACCGCATCTTCAATGCCGATAGCACGTGTAATGATATTCTTATTGGGATGTATCTTCGCCTGGCGTTCCGTAAGATGCCCTGCATCAACAAGTTCTTGCACAGCGGAATGATCTTTGGTTATTTGGGTAATTCCACCGTTGGTAATATGGTAACCGCGGCTATCGCCCACATTTGCAAAACTAACCCGCTGACCCTGAACCAAAGCAAGAACCATGGTGGTTCCCATACCGGCAAGCTCAGGTGCCTCCCGGGATACACGATGAACTGCATGATTGCTTTTTTCGATGATTGATTCAAACATAGATTTGACGTCATTACAACCGGAATGCTCTTGAAAATATTCACGCACAGCATCCAGCGCCAATTTACTGGCTTGCTTTCCGCCGCTTACACCGCCCATGCCGTCGCAAACAACTGCTATGGCCGTGTCATCACTCATCTGATTTACCCAAAGAGCATCTTGATTTTCCTTTCGAACCAAACCAATATCTGTATTCCCGATTATTCTCAAAGCGCAGCACCTCCCTCTTTAGCGTTTTGATGACGAAGCTGACCGCAAGAAGCCGAAATATCTCCGCCCAAGGTGCGGCGGATCGTGGCATTTAGCCCAAGCTTCGTCAGGGTATCTTGAAAAGCATAAATATCTTTTTTAGACGGTGGACGGTAACTCCCCGACTCAATGGGGTTTACCGGTATTAAATTTACATGGCATAAAATTCCACGGAGCAGGTTTGCCAAACCTTTTGCATCCTGATAACGGTCATTAACTCCCGAGATCACGGAATATTCAAAGGAGATCCGTCGCCCGGTCTTTTGCTGATAAGCCCTGCAGGCATCTAAAAGTTTCTCGAGGTTATATTTGCGGTTCACCGGCATAATTCCTGAGCGTACATCATCGGTGGTGGCATGCAAGGAAATGGATAATGTAATCGGCAGTTCCATTTCTGCCAAACGAAGGATCCCCGGAACCAAACCGCATGTAGAAAGTGATATGTGACGGTAACCGATGTTGACCCCTTCAGGATCGTTCACATTTTTTAAAAAACGCACCACTTCTTCAAAGTTATCAAGAGGTTCGCCGATCCCCATCATCACCACATTTGCGATCCTAATTTGCAGATCCTGCTGTACTTTTAAAATTTGATCCAAGATCTCCCCCGCTGTAAGGGAACGCACCAAGCCGTTTTTAGTGGATTGGCAAAAGGCGCACCCCATCCGGCACCCTACCTGGGATGATATACAAAGAGAATAGCCGTGATGATACTTCATGGCAACCGTTTCAATAATATTGCCGTCTTGCAATTCGAATAAATACTTTACTGTATCATCGATCTTGGAGTCGAAACGTTTATAGATCTTCAGGTTGGCGATCATGGCATCGTTTGTCAGTTTCTCCTTAAGAGACTTTGGCAGATCGGTCATTGCATCAAAATCAGTTACACCGCGATGCAGCCAACGAAAGATCTGTTTACTTCGAAAGGCCGGTTCACCCAAGCCAGATATGTAAGAGGTTAACTCCTCTCTTGTTAAGGATTTTAAATCAGTTTTCAAGCCTTGAACCTTTCTTTAATACTGCGATGTAAAAGCCATCCTCGCCTTTTTTGGGCAAAAAGATTTTTTGCCCCTCCGGCAAAGCGGTGTGATCCAACATAAATCCCGGATTTTCTTCCAAAAAGCGTTCGATCAGCCATTCATTTTCTCGCCGGTCAATGGTACAGGTGGAATAAACCAAGCGTCCTTTTTCCTTTAAATAGCGGGATCCGTTACAAAGTATTTGATATTGTATATTGGTAAAATCCTCGCTGTTGTACTGTTTATACTTAATATCGGGTTTTTTACCCATGATCCCCAAACCGCTGCAAGGTACGTCACATAACACAAAATCCGCAGAGTTCACATGCTCTTGCAACAGTTTTGTTGCATCTGCCAATGCGGCAGAAACATTTTTATGCCCCAACCGTAAAGCCGAATTCTTTAAAAGTTCCACTTTATGAGCGTGAATATCAAAGGAATGTACCGTGCCGTTTGTTAAAGATGCCATCACAAAGGTCTTGCCTCCGGGCGCTGCACAAAGGTCCATGATTTTTTCGGCATTTCGTGGCATCAGTAGAGCAGCCTTTGCCGAATGATGCCCCACCACATGGAACCACCCTCGGCGATACGCCGGAGATCCATCCACTGAGAAGCCGGAAGATACCTTAAAAAGGTGCGGCAAATCGGAGGGCACAGCCTGAATATTCTCGGATGAAAGGTGGGATAAGAATTCCTCTTCACTCCCCTGCTTACAGTTATGGAACAAATAGATCGACGTATCGGGTATTTGCATTTCCTCCATCATCGAAACAAACTTTTCTTTGCCATACTGCTCTAAAAGTAATTCTACCAATTCAGGAGCAATGGAATATCGAACCGAAAAATCCGCTTTTTTCAATGCAAGGAGCACTTCCCGGTTACGATCACAATTACGCAAAACCGCATTTACAAATCCGGCACTATGTGCAAAACCACGTTGTTTGATCAACTCAACCGATGTATTGCAGGCCGCCGAGGGCGGAATCTGCATATAAAACATCTGATAAAGCCCCATGCGCAAAACCGATAGAACTGCATTGGAAATTTGGCTCAGTTTACGTGCAGAAGACTTTGCTAAAAAATGATCCAGCGTAATTTTACGCTCCACTACACCATATACCACTGCCGTAATAAAGCGGCGATCACGATCAACTGAAACAGAACGAAGGGCATCCTTTAGTGCAAGGTTGGGAAAAGTTTTGTTCCGTTCCCATTCTTCTATTAAATTGAAAGCAACTGTACGGGGATCTTTCATCGGCGATTTCGATTACTGCGGCTGATCAGCAACAACAGCTGCCAAAGAACCGTAAGCGCAGAAGCAACATAAGTCATTGCGGCGGCGGAAAGAACCTTTTTAACGCCCCGAACATCTTCGGCATTAAAACCGGATGCTTCTATTTGTGCCACTGCACGGGAGGAAGCGTTAAACTCCACCGGTAAGGTGACCAACTGAAAAAACAGTAAAACTGCATAGCATAAAATTGCAACATTAAAAATCACAGCACTATAAGCATAACTGTTAAAAAACAAACTTGCGATCATTACAAAATATAATAATTTTGAACTGAAGTTTGTAATACCTACCACTGCAGAACGTACACGGATGGGAAAATACCCCACCTGATGCTGAATAGCATGGCCACACTCGTGGGCAGCTACTCCAACCGATGCAATGCTGGTGCCGTTATACACCTGCTCCGATAAACGCACCACCTTTTTTGTGGGATCAAAATGATCAGTGAGGTTTCCGTTAATGCATGTAACATTAACATCCAAGATCCCGGCGCCACGCAAAATCGCTTCCGCCATTTGCCCTCCGGTCATTCCACGGGAATTCGGCTTGCCGGAATATTTAGAGTAAGTGGATTGCAGCCGTGCCTGCACAATAATACCAAGCAACAGCACAGGTATCATGGCATAAATGCCAAAATAGTAATGATAGAACAAATTTGCATTCTCCTTTTATTTTAAATATTCCCCCACGACAAGTTTAGCGCCGCAAGCATAGGAATATGCGTCCGTCTTATTTTTACCTTGTTTTTGAATAGTTTTGATCACAACAGAGTTCCCGTCACCGCAAGCCACCGAGATCCCATCGACGGAAATGTCTGTAACCACACCTGCATTTGCCCTACAAGACGTGCCCAGTGTAGCCTCGTGGAATTTCAATCGATTTCCTTCACACTCCACAAAAGCACCCGGCGAAGGATTCATCCCCATAATGAGGTTTCGCACTTCCTGAGCACTGCGGTTAAAATCAACCAGCGCCTCTGCTTTTTCGATCATGGGCGCATAGGTGGCAAGACTTTCGTCCTGCGGCTCAAAAACAGCGGTTCCGTCTATGAGCCGGCGAATTACATCCATCAATGCTTCAGCGCCAATCTTTGCCAAGCGGTTGAATACGGTGCCGGCGGTATCTTCCGGAGTGATGGGCGTTGCTCTCTTTAAGATCATATCACCAGTGTCCATGCCCTTTGCCATTTTCATAATGGTAACGCCGGTTTCCTTCTCACCGTTGATCACCGCCCGTTGGATTGGTGCGGCGCCCCGGTATTTTGGCAGCAAAGAACCGTGTACATTGATACAGCCATAACGAGGATAATTTAATATATACTCCGGCAATATTCTGCCATAGGCTGCCACAACGATCAGATCCGGCTTTGTTTCCTCTAAAACCGGCAAGAAGGTTCCATCCTTCAGCACTGTTGGCTGCCAGCAAGGAAGATTACGTTCCAAGGCAAATTCCTTTACCGGCGGAGCTGCCATCTTTCCGCCGCGCCCCTTTGGGCGATCCGGTTGAGTTACAACACCAACCAAATTACATTGTTCAAAAACCGCGCGGCAGGACTCCAATGCAAAATCAGGCGTGCCCATAAAAAGCACACGAAGATCAGTCATTTTCAAATACCTCTTTCCCGATCATCGGGATTGTAATTCCCTCTAAATGGTCATATTCATGGAGTAAGCAGCGAGCCACAAAATCTTCGGCAGTAAATTCAAATGGTTCTCCCTTTACATTTTGTGCACGCATTTTCACTTTATGTGCTCTAACTATGCGAAAACTACGACCGGGGAAAGAAAGACATCCCTCATAATATTTATCGTTTTTTCCGGTGGCAGAAATGATCTCGGGATTAATAAATTCTTTGTATTCCGATCCGTCGCCATGAATATCTGCAATAAAAATCCGACGTAAAACGCCAACCTGGGGCGCTGCCAATCCTGCACCCACTTCTTTAGCAAGAGTTTCACGCATATCCTGCACCAAAACCGCCAATTTCTCGTCGAAATTGGTGACCGGGCGAGATTTTTTGCCCAAAAACTCCATATCATTTTTTACTAAGTTTCTAAGAGCCATTGTATCACCTCAAAAATACTGAATAGGGTTCATATTAAATAACGCTTGCACACCGCTTGGTAATTCCATATCTCTACATTCACGGATCAAATTACGCATTCTTTCGGAATTGCGGCATTTCACCAGCATTTGCATACGGTACCGCCCACGGAGCATTCCAATTCGTGGCACCACAGGCGAAAGCAACCGCAATGGTATATCCCGATACGTGCCGTTACTGGCATCCTGCAAATGGCGGTATAACATCCCCATCCCCTCCGCCACAGACGGTTGAGAATAACCCTCTGCAACGATCAATAAAACATCACAGAAGGGCGGATAGCCCACTAATTTGCGAAAAGAAATTTCTTGACGATAAAATTGCAGGTAATCTTGTTCTTTCGACAAGGCGATCACTTGATGATCGGGACAATAGGTTTGAATAATGGCACGCCCGGCTTTTTCGCTTCTGCCGGAACGACCGCAAACCTGGGTGAGCAAATTGAAAGTACGCTCATTGGCACGGAAATCATCGGTATACAGCGACATATCCGCTTGCAAAACGCCCACAAGGGTTACCGATGGAAAATCCAAGCCTTTGGCCACCATTTGTGTGCCCAACATTACATCATATTCACCCCGGCGAAAAGCAGTAAGCCGCTCACCGTAGGAGACATAGGAATCCACAGTATCCATATCCATACGCAAAACACGAATATTCGGAAATAGCGTTTGTAATTCTTCTTCTACATACTGGGTGCCGAGCCCCAACATTTTAATATGCTCACTGCCGCAGTCCGGGCATTTATAGAAGCGTTTGATGTTATATCCGCAATAATGGCACATCAAGCGCTGATTGGTTTTATGATAAGTAAGCGCAATACCGCAGGACGGGCATTTTGCCACACTTCCGCACGAGGAACAACCCACCACCGAATGCATGCCGCGGCGATTCAAAAACAGAATTGCTTGCTCTTTTGCGGCAAAGGTTTCTTCCAGGGCAGTTTTCAATGCATCACTAAATAATTTGGTGCCCTCCACCAGCGTTTCTTGCCGCATATCCACCAATCGAACCTCGGGCAACGAGGCATGGTTATAACGCTGTGTTAAAGTGTGTAACTGATAGTGCCTACGCTCTGCCAAATAATAGCTTTCCATTGCAGGGGTAGCAGAAGCAAGCAACAATGGTGCCTGATAGCAATGGGAGAGAAATCGGGAAACATCCCGAGCATGAAACCGAGGGCTGGTTTCAGATTTATAACTGGATTCGTGCTCTTCGTCCATGATGATAAGACCAAGGTTTTTTAGCGGCGCAAATACAGCACTTCGGGTGCCCACCACAATTTTCGCATTACCGGCATGGATCTTTTTCCACTCATCTGCTTTTTCACCAATGGAAAGGCCGCTATGCAGCACTGAAACGCAATCGCCGTATCGCAGATAAAAGCGGCTGAGCATCTGTGGTGTTAAGGCAATTTCGGGCACCAACATCAATACCGATTTTCCGGCGGCGGTAAGATCGTCCATCAAACGCATGAACACGTGAGTTTTTCCACTGCCGGTTACGCCGAAAAGAAGATGCGTTCCCTCTTGGTTTAAACCTTCGGTAATTTCTTGGTATGCCTTTTCCTGCTCCGCTTCTAAATGGATCTCTGTGCGATCTTCATTTCGTTCCATTGTTTGATACGGAACACGTTCTTTGGATTCGCTGTAAACTTCAATAAGTCCTTTTTTTGCCAGGGTTTTTACCGTGGTGGGACCGCAACCGGAATAATAAAGTGCATCCTTTGCGGAAAGAACCGGTTCATCCAAAAATAGCGCAAGAAGATCACGTTGCTTTTCAAAGCGTGCATCCAGTTCCGAAAGAAACAATTCCACTTGCTCCACCGGGCATGCCAGACGGATCTTTTTTTCTTTCAGATCCCCAATGTTCCGGATAGAACGGATCTCCTCGATCAACACACCATCCCGATAAGCAGGAATGCAAAGTTTTTTTAACTTTTGGGGAAAATCAGAGCGGCGCACTGCTTTCCCGGTTTCCTTGAGGAAGGCAACCAATTCACTGTAATCTTCGGGAATATCGGCAAGGTCGGGATTCAAAGCAAAAGTTTCGTTGATCTTATAATCCAGTCCCCTGGGAATCATACAACGGATTGCTTGATAACGGGTTATAAAATATTGACCTGCCATCCATTCCGCCAATCGCAGATGATGCTCGTCCAGCATAGGTTCACGATCCAGCGCACGAACCACCGCCTTAAGCCCAGGTGCGGCATCGCTATCAAAAACCGATAAAACCACCGCCTTTTTCAGCACATTTCCATTGCCAAAGGGCACCAACACCCGCATTCCGGGTAAAACAGATGCGCTGAAAGAATTCGGCAGGAGATAATCATAGTCCCTGTCGATCTTTTGCACGATCTGATCAATTGCTACGCGGCAGATCAAAGGCATTATTCTTCGGTTGTAGCGGGTTCTTCAGTGGGAAATTCTTCCATTCGGATGGTTACTTTGCCGGCAGCAATATCGTTGATTGCCATTTTAACCGGCTTATCGGTTAATTCAATTTCGTTTTTTTCTGCTTTGGCAGAAATTTGACGTGCACGCTTTGCTGCCAAAATCACCAAGGCATAGCGGCTTCTTGTAACCTTTTCTAATTCAGATACTGCGGGATATAACATCGTTTCTATTCTCCTTTATCGATTTAAAATTTCATTTATTTCTTGAGCGGCTCTGACAACATCGTCGTTGATCACTCTGAAATCATACTGATCCGCACCGGCAATTTCCTGTTTGGCTTGCTCGATACGGGCTGCCACCACTTCCGATACTTCGGTTCCACGCCCTACCAGCCGCTTTTTCAGTTCCTCAATATTCGGCGGTAAGATAAACACCGAAAGAGCGTCCGGGCATTTTGCTTTCACTTGACGTGCACCGCAGGGTTCGATCTCCAACACTATATCATACCCTAATAACCGTTGCTCTTCCACAAAATCGGCAGGAGTACCATAGTAATTGTTGCAATAAGTAGCGTGCTCCAACATTTCTCCCTTGGAGATCTTTTGTTCAAAAGCCTCTTTAGTAATGAAAAAGTAGTGTACACCGTCGATCTCGCCCGGTCTTGGCGAACGGGTAGTGGCAGATACGGAATATTTCAAGTTCGGCTTAAGTTTGAATACCTCCGCCAGAACTGTGCCCTTGCCGGCACCGCTTGGCCCTGAGATGATAATTAATTTTCCCTTATTCGCCATCCTCATCGTCCTCCTCGTTATAACTATCAGTCAAACGGTTTGCAACGGTTTCCGGCTGCAGCGGAGATAAGATAACATGATCACTATCGGTGATAATCACCGCACGGGTACGCCGCCCATAAGTGGCATCCACCAAAACACGGCTTTCCTTTGCTTCTATAATGATTCTCTTGATTGGCGCACTGTCGGGACTAACGATTGCAATAATGCGAGAGGAATTGATCATATTGCCAAAGCCGATATTAATTAACTTCATAATGCTCTCCCTCACTCCACATTTTGAATCTGTTCACGAATCTTTTCAATGCAAGATTTTACATCCACCACGATCCGTGTAATTTCAATACTGTTGCATTTTGAACCGGTAGTATTGATCTCACGATTCATTTCCTGCACCAAGAAATCCAGTTTTTTGCCAATAGGTCCCCCCTGCTCCAGCAAAGCTTCGAATTGGGAAAGATGGCTGCGCAGGCGAATCGTTTCTTCGTCCACAGCAACTTTATCGGCAAAAATAGCAACTTCAGTCAACAACCGGCTTTCGTCCACATTGTGATCACTCAAGGTTTCACGAATCTTCTCCTCTAACCGGCTGCGGTAAGCATCCACCGATGCAGGGGCTAATTTCTCGATCTCCTTTACTGCGTTAGCGATGAATTGCAAATTTTCCAAAAGATCCTTCTTTAATTTGGCGCCTTCAGTTTCGCGCATCAGCAAGAAGGAATCCAGCGCCCGATCCACCCCTGCCAAAACAGCAGCTTTAACATCCTCATCGGAAATCTCCGGCTGTGTAATGGTTAAAACATCCGGCATTCTTAAAAGTTGAGATGCATCCAAGTTATTATGCACCTGGAAATTCTGATGAAGAAGCTCTGCTGCATCCAAATAGGCACGAACCAAATTTTGATCCACCGTGGCGGTCAGCTCGGTTTCTGTTGAACTTTTTTCAGTATGGAAAAACACGTCGATCTTGCCACGGGTAACGCTTTCGGCGATCCGTTTCTTGATCGGCTCTTCTAAAAATGCATAATCTTTGTAAATACGAGCCGAAAAATCAAAGAAGCGGTGATTGACCGATTTTATATCGATGGTAAAATCCAACCCGCCGAATGAGCCGCTTCCTCTTCCGAAGCCTGTCATGCTTTTTACAGTCATTGCTATAATACCTCATAATTATTTTATTATATAATAATATCACAAAAATAATATTTGTCAATAAAATAATATACCCGCCGAACAATGTTCGGCGGGTCTGGTTATACTTTTCGGCGAGGAACCTTTCCGGTGGGCAATACGCCGGATCCCACAAAGGTAACAAATTTGATCGCATAAAGATCGCAAACAATATAATTTCCGTTCCTTGGCTCAAACAGAACCAAAAAACTTACTCCCACATCATAAAGAATCCCTTCTCTTTGCACCAAATTTCCGGTACCGATCAAAAAATCGATCACGCAGTATTGACCCTCGTTATTTCGTAAAATCTGCTGCCACGATCCGGGATACGCCGGTGATTGATTAAACTCTGCATTACTATTGTCCGGCGCACGAAAATTTCCACCGGTTCCATTCAATTCGCCCATAAAAAATCCTCCTAAAAATTATGTAAACTCATATAGATCTGTGGGGTTATAAAAACAATGCTCTTGGTATCTGCCGATATAATAACCCACATCCGAAGGAAAGGTTTGCCTGCAATTAACATTGAACGGATTATAGAACCACAATGCTTCCCCAAGCCCCGGCAAACGATTTCCGGCAATTGCCCAATCCGCAATATCATAATGAACATCGGTGGGGTTCATATTATAGATGTTTTGCGGGTTATATTGCCCGTTTTCTGTTGTTCTTACACAGGCAAACTGACCGGGCTGGGTAATAATATTTCGAATACTTCCCTGCCCGACGCGTGCATATTCTCCCACGGGATAATTTACACGGTTCATAATTACACTCGCCACCGCCTTCATGCCAACATCTCCCTCGCCCCCAGCCTCACACTCGATCAGGCGGGCAAGTAATTCACGATCTGAATAAGGCATCACACCACCTCGCTTGTTTCATCATATGTTCACTGTAGAAAAAATATGAAAAAAGCGCTCATTATTTGAGCGCTTTTTGAAAAGTATTTTTGCTTTACAGTATTTTTTTAAGATATTCTCCGGTATAGCTCTTATCGCAAGCAGCAACCTCCTCCGGCGTACCGGCCACCACAACCGTTCCGCCGTTGTCGCCCCCTTCCGGACCAAGATCAATAATATAGTCAGCGGTTTTGATCATATCCAAATTAT
This sequence comes from Eubacteriales bacterium, assembly GCA_045538295.1. Taxonomy (GTDB): domain Bacteria; phylum Bacillota; class Clostridia; order Oscillospirales; family QAKW01; genus QAKW01. The sequence continues at coordinate 393 of JAZSRD010000051.1, read as the reverse complement.
GCTCGATCACCACAACGGTATTTCCGGCATCCACCAACCGTTGTAATACTGTGATCAGCATCTGGACATCCGCCGTATGCAAGCCGGTGGTGGGCTCATCCAAGATATAGATCGTTTGACCGGTAGAACGTTTGGAAAGTTCTGTTGCCAGCTTCACCCGTTGTGCTTCGCCGCCGGATAAGGTGGTAGACGGCTGACCGATCTTAACATAGGAAAGTCCTACATCGTAAAGGGTTTGTAATTTGCGGCGAATTTTTTCGTGGTTTTCAAAGAATTGCAGCCCCTCCTCCACTGTCATATCCAGTACATCGGAGATGGATTTATCCTTATACTTCACTTCCAGGGTTTCACGGTTATAGCGCTGGCCGTGACAGACATCACAGGGCACATAGA
>JAZSRD010000088.1:0-9083 GCA_045538295.1 Eubacteriales bacterium | reverse complement strand
CAAAAAAAGACAGCCGCACGTGAGCGGCTGCCTGTAATGGTAATGCGGTGTCAAACTTTCAGTGCCTCTTACAGAGGCTAAGCCTGTATTAGCCCCTTCTAGGGGCTGTGCAAACCACCAGTTTACTGGTGGTTATGATTTCTTTTCTTCTAAATAAAGGGATGCTTCCATATCGGAAGTGGCAAGTGCAAAAGCCAAGGGGTACATTTCGAATGCTTTGGAACAATTACGAATATCTTTTTCCTCGGAAAAACCCATATGGTAGCGAATTGCAAAGGCTTCTTCACGAGTCAACCGCATAAACCCTCCAATAATATAAACGCTCTTTTCACCATGCCCATAGGGGAGGTTATCGTCAAACTCGTAATAGGGAACCTTTTCCCAAACACCTGCATCATTTTTTACATTTCGCATAGATGTTTTATAAACATTTACCTTACAAATATCGTGAAGCAGAGAAACGATTGCAATTGTTTCATCGCTATAGTCATTGGGAAATAACTCTTTAGTATAAGGGCGCTTTAAATACTCACATAAGCACTTATAGACATTCATGCTATGCTCACACAAACCGCCCGGATAATTTCCGTGGAAACGGGTGCTGGCGGGAGCCACAAAAAAGTCGGAGCCACTACTGCACAAATATTCTAATAATTCCTCTGCACCCTCTCGCTTGATCAATGAACGGTATAACGTACAAAATTTCTCTTTTAAATCATGAATTTCCACTTGGATTTTCTCCTTCCTTCACCTCATTTGGACTTCTCCAAATGTGAATTCTACCGGTTTCATGCAAATGTTTTAAAACCACAACAGTAATCGGAATTAGGAACATCCCGCCAAAGCCAAAGAGTTTTAAACCAACCCAGATGCAGAACAGTGTTAAGATCGGCAGCATACCAACATGATCACCAATTACCTTGGGCTCCAGCACTTGCCGCACAATTGTAATTACCACGTACATACATGCTAACAATAATGCACGCAAGGGAGCGCCGCTTAGCAAAGAGAATGCCGCCCAAGGAATCAACACAGTTCCAACCCCCAGTACAGGGAGTATATCCACAATTGCAATTAAAAAGGCCAGCGGCAACGCCGGTTTGAAACCAAAAATCAAAAAGAACACCAGTAATTCCACAAAGGTAATTAACATGAGCAAAGAATAGGAACGTAAATATTTTCCAATGGTGGAGAAAAAGGAGCGCTTACTCTCAATAATGATCTCTTGCACTTCCGGCTTGAATTGTATTAAAACAAACTTTTTAACAGTAGGGAAGGAGATAGACATAAAAACGCTGGAAACAATCGTTACAATAAAAAAGATCAAAATATTCGGAATTGATGTAACCACATTTCCGGCATAGCCGATCACTACGCTGCCCAAAGAGCCTGTGAGCAAGGAACTGTAATCATAGTTAGATAGATACTTTATCAACTGATCCAAGGCCCCTTCGGGAAGCAGGGCAAATAATCCGGTTTGATTTTTCAGGATTTCCTTCATGTAACCGATGGCAGATTTAATATACGAGGGAATGCTCAAAATAAGTTTTCTGCCTTCTGCCCATATTGTTGTGGAAAAAATTGCCACCAACGCAACAGTTGCAACCAACAATAAAAGAATACTGATCGTACTTGCAAGACTTCGCCGAAAGCGTAATTTATTCACCAATAGCTTTACCAAAGGTTCCGTGATGGAAGCGGCAATAAATGCAATGACAAACGGTGCAATTGCCCCAAAAACATAGCGAATTGCAAGATAAACCAAAAATATGAACACCGCAATATATGCAATTTGGATCAAATAGTGTAATCGTTTGTAATCACGTTTTGAAAGCATCATTCAATTCTCCAATATGGTAAAATTTGTTTTCTTATATTATAACATAATATTTAATAAAAAATAAAGACGTATTTAAAAAAATTAAAATTCCTTGAAAACGCTATCGAAATGTGCTATATTTTATCTGTTAAAAATACAATTGCTTTCGACGAAAGGACAATTTATACATGAATCAAGAATATTATTTGATCGATAAAAGTGTATTGCCGGAAATTTTTTCCAAAGTAATTGAAGCAAAGAAGCTCCTTCAAACCGGCCAATGCAAAACTGTAAATGATGCCACAAAAAAGGTAAACATCTCCCGAAGTGTGTTTTATAAATACAAAGACAGTGTGCATGTTTTTGTAGAAAAAGACAAACAAAACATTATTACGATCATCTTATATCTATCCGACGAGATTGGCGCACTGTCCCGTGTTTTAACGCTGATCTCATCTGTTGGTGCCAGCATTCTAACCATTAATCAAAATGTTCCCATGAACGGCATTGCACCTGTTTCGATCTCTTTTATTACGCTAAACATGGATGTTGAGTTGGAAACCTTGCTGCAGCAGATGGAAAAATTAAACGGGGTATTAAGCGTGAAGCCCGTAGCAAAGGAACGAGGATAACCATATAATAAATCAGATTATAAAATAATTGACGTTACCGTTCTGATCCGGAAAACTTCATTTCATAATAAACAGGAGGTAACTATGGGACTGATTGTCCAGAAATTCGGCGGAACATCTGTCGCCGACCGGATCTGTTTATATAACGTAGCTAATATTATCGCCCGCAGAATGCAAGAAGGGAATCAGGTGGTCACTGTTGTTTCAGCACAAGGAGATACCACGGATCACTTAATTGCAAAAGCCCATGAAATATCACCCCATCCGGTTTGTAGAGAGTTAGATGCGCTGATCGCAACCGGCGAGCAGGCTTCGGCCGCTCTGTTGGCGATAGCTTTAAATGAACTGCATATTCCCGCAATATCCTTAAACGGAGCACAAGCAGGCATATTAACAGACGGTGTATATGGTGATGCGGAGATCCGGCAAATCAATTCACAAGTCATTAATGATTATCTAAACCAAGGCTTTGCGGTTATCGTTACCGGCTTTCAAGGAATCGATTCAAACGATAACATCACAACGTTAGGCAGAGGAGGATCCGACACTTCAGCTGTAGCAATCGCAGCAGCTCTTGGGGTAAATTTTTGCCGTATTTATAAGGATGTAGACGGCATTTATAATGCAGATCCTCGTAAAAATCCCAATGCTACAAAGATGAGCGAGTTAACATACCGCGAAATGTTGGCGCTTTGCGACAAAGGTTCCGGTGTGCTGCAACGCAGAAGTGTTGAATTGGCAGAAAAATATAAAATAGAATTACAGATCCTATCCAGTTTTCAATTATTAAGCGGAACCGTTATTCATGAAAAGTAAATAATAGAGCGGCGGAAAATAGTCCGCCGCTCTATTATTTAAATAGTTCCCTCATCCTATTGATTGCTTTTGTTTCAATTCTCGACACATAGCTTCTGGAAATTCCCAGTTTCATAGCTACTTGTTTCTGCGTTTGCGGTTTTGTGTTATATAAACCGTAACGCATGATCAAAATCTGTTTTTCTCGCTCGGGAATTTGTTTTAAATAACGGTATAGTTTTTTACAATTCATTTTTAGATCCAATTCCTCAGCAAAGGTTTCTTCTTCATAAATTACATCCATAAATGTAAGAGCATTTCCTTCGCCGTCCGTTTCAATCGGATCACTGATATTTACATCATTCTGTCGTTTTTTTTGATTACGAAAATACATCAGTATTTCATTTTCAATGCATCGTGCAGCATAGGTTGCCAGTCTTGCACCTTTTTTGTGGTCAAAGGTAGAAACGCCTTTGATCAACCCGATCGTACCGATGGAGATTAGATCATCTTGATCTTTGCTTGTGGCATAATATTTTTTTATAATGTGAGCAACTAACCGCAAATTTCGTTCTATCAATATGTTTCTTGCTTCCAAATCGCCCTTTTTAAATTGTTCTAAATAGTAACGTTCCTCTGCAACAGTAAGCGGTTTTGGAAATGTAGCACCCCCGGAAAGGTACAACATTAAAAAAATAGTTCTGTCTAAAAAGTTCTGCAGGGGGATAAGCATAAAATCACCTCTCTAAGCAATCTATGCAAAGCTCCGCTTGTCAGTTGCAAAAAACAATCTATTTTCTGCTTAATGATTGACATTTTAATCATTTATTGATAAGATAAATAAAAATAAGAAGTAGGTTAAAAATGATTGAAATTAAGCGAGTAAACAATTTAAATTTAGCGAAAAAAATATGTGCGGAACATGGGGTTGAATGGAACCCAGAATGCCACGTTATCGCCACGCTTGAGGGTGAAAACACCTTGAATTTTGCGGTTTTTGATTACCAGAATGAGCAAGGGAACATTTTTGCAATAGGCGGTTTTAACAATGAATTAGATCTTTTGGACGGTTTGTGCCGTTCTATTTTAAATATCATGGATATTAATGGTGTAAAGGTTGTTTACTTGCCACTAAAATACGAAAAATTGGCAAAACATATGGGTTTTTCTATTGAAAATGGCAGGTTTCAAATAAATTTAGAAGGATTTTTTAATTGCGGCTGCTGCCACAAGTAAGGGGAATGATCATATGAACTTAAAAAACAAAAAACTTTTCTTATTAGACATGGATGGAACCATTTACTTAGATCAAGAATTATTTGATGGAACCCTTGATTTTTTGGATTATGTGAAGAGCATTGGCGGCAGAGCTATGTATCTAACTAATAATAGTTCTAAAAGTGTAACAAAATACATCGAAAAGCTCGGCTCAATGGGAATTAAGGCAGAAGAAAAAGATTTCACCACATCTGCGCAGGCAACCGGGCTGTACCTGCAAAAGACCCATAAGAACGACCTTCTGTATGTGTTTGGCACACAAGCGTTAAAAGAGGAATTGGCGCGTTATGATTTGAACATTACAGATGTACTTTCTGACGAAATCAAGTGTTTGGTAATGGGCTTTGATACAGAACTTACATTTAAAAAGCTTGAGGATGCGTGCATTTTGTTAAACAAAGGTGTTGATTATATTGCAACCAATCCGGATTGGGTTTGTCCCACATGGTATGGATTTGTACCAGACTGCGGATCTGTTTCCGAAATGCTTTATAATGCAACGAAACGTCGTCCTAAATTTATTGGAAAGCCAGAGCCCACCATGATCGATCTTGCAATCGAAGAGACAGGTTTTACCAAAGAAGAAGCCATCATTTTAGGAGATCGTTTGTACACCGATATTGCAAGCGGTAGCAACGCAGGTATAGATACTGCATTAATGCTCAGCGGCGAATCCACCATGGAGGATGTAAAAACATTTGAAGGAAAAGCACCTACATATATATTTGATAACATCAGAAGTTTCTTAAACAAAATTAAAGAATAATGTTAATATATAGGCCGGAAAACCAATCCGGCTTATATATTTGCCCCCTCAACTGCACAAAATCTTCATTTTGTGCAGTTGACAATCAATAGATTATGTAGTATAATAAATTCACTTCCCCGCAAAGGAGCTGTGAACCTTGATCAATTATGACGCTATGCCCCAAACGCTTAAGGACTTTATTTTTTATTTAGAAGTTATTTTGGGTAAATCAAAAACAACCACCTACGAATACGCATTGGATTTAGCAAACTTCTTTCGTTACATGAAATTTTTAAAACATAATCTGCCCCGTGATACTAAATTGCACGATATTCCCATCCATGATTTAGATCATGAATTTGTGTCGCAAATTACAGCTAAAGATATTGGCGACTATTTCTTCTATTGCCGCGAAAAAAGAAATAACGGAAATCGCAGCATTGCGCGAAAAATGTCCACATTGCGTGTTTATTTTAAATACATGACACAACGCACCCATGTTTTAAAATTCAATCCCATGGAAAATATCGAAACTCCTTCCCTGCCCAAAACGCTGCCTAAATACCTCACGTTAGAGGAAAGCACCGAACTTTTAAGGTCCGTAAAATCCAGCCGCAGAGATTATGCAATTTTAACTATTTTTCTTAATTGCGGACTTCGTTTAGCCGAATTAGTTTCTCTAAATCTTTCGGATATTAAAAATGAATATGTTGTTGTAACCGGCAAAGGAAACAAACAACGCACCATCTATTTAAACCCATCCTGCCGTTCCGCTATCGATGATTACATCCAAAATGAACGTCCCAATGAAGGATTAAAGGATCCCTATGCCCTATTTATCAGTCGGAATAAATGTCGGGTCTCTCGTCGCGCGGTTCAGAATATCGTTGAAAAATACCTAAAATTAGCTGGTTTGGATCAAAAAGACCTTTCCACACACAAGTTACGGCACACTGCGGCAACTTTAATGCACCGTTACGGTCACGTTGATATTCGTGTGTTGCAAGATGTTTTAGGCCACGAAAACTTAGGCACAACGCAAATTTACACCCATGTGGACAGTGAAACGGTAAAAGAAGCCGCAATGAGCAATCCCTTATCAAAAATGAAGAGAAAAGAATAAAGCGTGGTTTTAAACCACGCTTTATTCTTATAATATAATCAATTCCTTGGGCGAATTTGTAAGATTTTCATATCCTTTTTCTGTAATCAGAACCAGATCCTCAATACGGGCGCCGAATTGGTTTGGCAAATAAATTCCCGGTTCCACCGAAAGAATCATTCCCGGTTCCAGCACGGTTTCATCTACCGTATTGAAACTTGGCGATTCATGCACATCGATACCTATGCTGTGGCCAAGACCATGACCAAAACAACCTGAATATCCTTCCGTTTCAATGAAATCACGGGCGGCTCGGTCCACGTTTTTGCAAATCTCACCGGGTTTTATCAATGCAAACGCTTTGTTTTGCGCCTCTAAAACCGTTTCGTAAAGTTTTCTTTGTTCTACCGAAACCTCTCCAACCGCTACTGTGCGGGTCATGTCGGAGCGGTACCCTTTGATAACCGCACCGAAATCCATGGTAATAAAATCGCCATTTTCGATCGCTTTATCAGTAGGTCTTCCATGAGGTAAAGATGAATTTTTTCCTGAAACAACAATAAATTCAAAGGCCACCCCTTTACTCCCCTGTTTTCGCAGATAGAATTCCATATCCAACATGATATCACGCTCTGTTTTCCCGCATCTAATTCTGTCGAGAATATAAGAAAATGTATCATCTGTGATCTTTTGTGCTTGTTTAATACGCTCAATCTCCGGCAGGGTTTTAATGCTACGCTGTGAAAGTATGAATTTGTTCATGCGGGTAGAAAGCGAAATTTCACAATTTAAAAGTTCATCTGTATAGCGTTGATACTGAGATAACGTTACGTTTGAGGTTTCTAATATGATTTTTTTAATTCCGTTTTCTCGAATTAGCTGATTTAGTTGGGCATACAGCTTTTTTGCTAATACAACCTGGCAGTGGCGCACCGTTTTTTGAGCTAACTCAAAGTACCGAAAATCGATCAAAAACACAGCCACATTTCTTGTTACAAACAAAGTGCCGGCCGAGGAAGAAAAATCGGTATAATACAAACGATTTGAACCGTTTGTGATCAGCATTGCTTCGCCTGATTCTAATTGATTTTGAAGAGTTCGTATTCTATCTTGCACACTCTTACCTCCTTCTAAAATCAGCGTTTTGGTTTATTATAGCATAAAAACGGCAACGCCGCAATACTTCTTCACTATTCACTATTACTTCTTACTTTCCAAAAATCCCGTTACAAAGTTATATTTAGTGAAAAGTGAAGAGTACAGAGGTAATAAGTAAAAATCCCGCCCACTTACGTGAACGGGATTTTTGGGTAGTTTGAACTTAGTGGCACGAGAGAAAAGTGCCTGAAAACTGAGGAATTTCTCATATGAATTATGTACGATTGAAATATAAAACAAATCTATATTTATAACAACACAATAAAGATTAGGTACATCAAAGGAATCGTGACTACGGACAAAGTATGTGAAATCATTGCCATAGAAGCACCGGTCTTTGTGTCGCCACCGTATGCAGCAGGATAAACTATCGTATTAAGTCCCAACGGTGTGGCAAACGCAATCAATGCGAAAGTCATTATCTCGTCGTTAATTCCAAGTAGCTTCAAAACAAGCATCATCGCCGCGGGAATAACAACCAAGCGTAAAAGCGATGCTACATACACTTTTTTATTCTTTAAAAGATTTTTGAAATTATACCCGCCGATTACAATTCCGGCAAGCACCATAGCCACCGGTCCCTGACACTTTCCTGCGCTGTCGAATGCCCGGATAACAAAGTCCGGAACATATTGACTTAATCCCGATAAACCAATCATCATACCAAAAAGCAAAGCAATGAGTGGAGGAGTTAAAAGTCCCTTTTTTAAATTTTTCCAAATACTCGTATTCTGATCTTTTGGTATTAGTATATACAGTCCCCAACTACTGCATAAAATACCGACAAAAAACACAAATAGAGAATATTTGTAAAAAAACTCGTTTCCCCAGATTTCAAGAATGATAAAGTTGCCCATAAAACCATAATTACCAAAGGTCATGGCGTACTTATATATATTCCTTTGATACAGTTTTTCCGACGATCCGGAAGTCTTTGGCACAAACAGCCTTGACAATGGATAAGATAAAATAATCGCGGCGATTACAATAACCAAGCCATACAATATAAGAACCGAATTTTCTTTGAATGTCTGAACGGTACATTGCGTCATCTGATTATACAACGAAAGCGCCGGCACAAAAACAAATGTCTCTAACTTTGCAAGTGCCACACCTGTACCTTCTGGTATAATCTTCTTTTTACGCAAAGTGAAACCGACCAGAATAAGTGAAAACATCATTAACATTTGGTTGAGTGTAAGGTTAAAAATTTCCATATTATCGCCTCGGCATTTTTATGTTTTGCTAAAGTGAAGTAGAACAATTTTCGTTTCATTAATAGTAAGTTCTTGTTCATCTCATCACCGTCTTGTGTATTATAGCATAAAAGCGGCGGAGAGGCAAGTTATTAGTGATATTCGCCTTTTAACTGCCCGTAGGGCAATATCACTCGGTGTAAGCCGAATATCACTGCGAAGCAATATCACTCGCCGAAAGGCGAATATAACTGGAAAAACTCTTGTACTTTTGAACAAGAGTTTTTTCTGGGCTTACACCACAAAAATGCAAACCGATAAAAAACTTAATTTTAATAAAATCATTCGCTTCGCT